>NZ_RWIL01000162.1:0-24761 GCF_009764635.1 Pseudomonas sp. PB103
TTCGGCAGCTCCTACAGTGAGTCAGGTATTCCCATGTAGGAGCTGCCGAAGGCTGCGATCTTTTGATCTTTTGATCTTTTGATCTTTTGATCTTTTGATCTTTTGATCTTTTGCCGTTGCGGGTTGCCCACCAGTTCCCCCCCGCGCTAAGGTCGAGCAGCCTGTCAGCGTGCATTTTGCGCGCCGGGGCTCATGTGTATTCGGGGATGGAAATGGATTCCGCAGAGATTCTTGTGCTTCAGGCCAGCTACACCAATCCACTGCACGCCGAGGCCATCGGCATCGTGCTCAATCATTACGCAGAAGACTCCATGGGCGGCGGTCATTCGCTCGATCCTGATCTGCTGCGACGGTTACCGGAAGAACTGGCCCGTCGGCCTTACGCTTTCAGTGTGCTGGCGTTCGTCGGCGGCGAGCCGGCAGGGCTGGTCAATTGCTTCGAGGGTTTTTCAACCTTTGCCTGCAAGCCGTTGGTCAACGTCCACGATGTGGCGGTGGTGGGCAAATTTCGCGGCCTCGGCTTGAGCCAGAAAATGCTGCAAAAAGTCGAGGACATCGCTCGTCAGCGTGGTTGCTGCAAGATCACCCTCGAAGTGCTGGAAGGCAATCCAGTCGCGCAGGGTTCCTACCGCAAATTCGGCTTTGTGCCGGGCATGTTCAATCCGGAGCACGGGCGCATGCTGTTCTGGATCAAGGATCTGCAGGCATAAAAAAAGGCGCCCGAACAGGGCGCCCAACTGTCATCTCTCAGGCCGGAGCGCAGCCGTGAGAGGTCATCGGTTGCTCGATAAATCAGTTGCGATAAGACTCGGTCACTTGTGCGGTCTGGTCGGCGGGGACCCGCAGCTCTTGGGCTTTGGCGTCGCTGGCCGGCGCACTTTGCGTGCGCTGGACCGGGAAGTTGTCGTAGTAATGGTGCATGCGCTCAGCGCCGCCTTCGGCGAAAACGCTGGCAGAGCCAAGGGTGAGCAGACCTGCAAGGATTGCTGTGGTGGTTTTCATGGTGCCTCCTACTGAAAAACGTCGGAGCCGTTCATCCATGAAGCAGAACTCGGAACAAAGTCTGTAGGAGGTGAATTAACTCGGGGTTAACGCAGTGGAACGCCTGTCACCCAAACTGTGGCGAGGGAGCTTGCTCCCGCTGGGGGCGAGCATCCCTTGGAACAGGGGCCTGCTGCGCAGTCCATTGAGGATAAATCCCCTCACCACAGGTGATCTCAGTTAGCTGGGGAGGGTTAGAGCTTCCAGTCGAGGCTCAGCGTTACGGTGCGTGGGTCTCCCCAGTACACGCCGTTGTAGAAGCCGACGTTGTCGTAATACTTCTTGTCGAACAGGTTGTTGACGTTCAACGAGGCCGACAGGTGCTTGTCGAATTCATAGCGCGACATCAGGTTGACCACGGTGTAGGCGTCCTGGTTGATGCGCGTACGTTCAGTGAGAATCCGCCCGTTGGCGCCGCGCCCGATCGGGCGGTTGGCGGTGCCGTAGACGTCGCTCTGCCAATTGACAGCGCCACCGACGGTCAGCGCGTTCCAGTTGCCCGGCAAGCGATACGCCGTGGACAAACGGAACATGTTCAGCGGCTGGTTGGTGTTGCTCCGTTCCTTTTCACCATTGGCCGAGTGGGTGTAGGTGTAGCCGGCGGTCATGTTCCAGCCAGTGAGCACTTCACCCGAAACTTCAGCTTCGAAGCCGTTGACCTTGTTGCCTTTGCCGCCGCTCTTGTAGAACTCCTCGCCGGTGACCGGATCCGGTGCGACCGAATCGTCGACTTCGGCGACGTTGTCCTGTTTGCTCCAGAACAATGCGGTCGACAGGTTCAGACGTTCTTCCAGCAGACTGCCCTTGAGTCCCAGTTCGTAGTTGCTGCCCACCACGGGGTCGAGGTAGTTGCGACTGCTGTCACGGTTGCTTTGCGGTTTGAAGATGTCGGTGTAGCTGACGTAGGCGGTGTATTCCGGGGTCAGGTCGTAAAGCAGGCCGGCGTACGGCGTCCAGATGTCGTTCTGGCGCTGACGAGTTGCATCGAAACGACTCAATTGCAATTGGCTGTCGTAATAGTTATCGCGACTGGATTCGTCCCAACTGCCGTAACGGCTGCCGAGCACAGCATGCAACTGGTCGGTAAAGCTCAAGCGGGTGGCCAGGTAACCGGCCTTTTGCCGGGTCTGGCTTTTCGAGCCACTGAGTCCCGTCACCGTGTCCGGGAATTTGGCGATGTTACCCATGTATTTCCAGTCACGAATGTTTGCGTAGTCCGCCGCAGTCGGGCCGTCAACGGTATACGGCGAGTCGGCACGGTATTGGGCCTCGCCATAGCCGACCATCAATTCGTGTTCGCGGCCCAGCAAAGAGTAGGGGCCGGACAAGTTGAAGTCGTAAGCCTTCATGCTCTGATCGCCGATCATGTGCCCCATGTACGCGACCATCCCGCTGCGATCGGCTTCAGGAAAACCGCCACCGCCATAATAGGTTTTGCCGTCGGAATCGCTTTTACGATGGGTGTACGCGGCTTTCAAATGCCAACCGCCGGCAAGTTGCTGATCCAGCGTGGCGAAGGCGGTCTTGTCGCGCAGCGGCCAGGAACTCCACGAGGTCGCCATGTTGGTTGAACGACCCAGTCCCGCTTTGCTGCCATCGGCGTTCCAGTACGGCACCGTGCCCCAGGACGTGCCTTGCACTTGTTTGTCTTGGTAGTCGTAGCCCACGGCCAATACGGTTGATTCGGTCAGGTCCGCTTCGAGAATCCCGTAACCGACCTCGCGTTGCAGCGCGTATTTATCCTTGATCGACTGGCTGTCGCGATAGGCCAGCACCGTGCGCCCGCGTAAACGACCGTCGAAGGCCAGCGGGCCGCCAACGTCGACGTAACTGTAGTAATCGTCGTAACTGCCGCCGCTGACCCCGGCCAGAGCCTGCAGTTGTGCCGTCGGACGCTTGCGCACCATGTTGATGGTCGCTGACGGATCGCCCGCGCCGGTGGTCAGCCCCGTGGCGCCGCGCACCACCTCGATGCGGTCGTAGATGATGGTATCGGCGTCGGACTTCATGCGGCCGAAGGTGTTGAGCATGCCGTCAATCTGGAAGTTGTTGATCGAGTAGCCGCGTGAAGAATAGCTGACCCGGTCGGAATCGAGGTGCTGTACCACCACGCCGGTGGTCTGCTGCATGGCCTCGGTCAACGTACCGAGTTTGAAATCATCCATTTGCTGGCGGGTGACCACCGACACTGACTGCGGAGTTTCCTTGATCGACAGGTTCAGCCGAGTCGCGGTGCTCATCGCACCGGTGGTGTAAGCGTCAGTGTTTTCGGTGGTGGTGCCCAGGCCTTGGGCGGTGACATCGGTCGCAGCAAGTTCCAACGCTGTAGCGGCCGGATTTGCCGGGTTTTCGGTATCGTTTTCAGCCAGTAGATCAGCGCTGAACGCAGCGCTGCACAGACCGAGCGTGAGGGTCATGGAACGGGTGATGGGCGCGAACATCGCAGCCGACTCCTTGTCTTCGAGGGGAAATATCCTTTGGTTCAAAGACGAAGAGGGGAGACGCGATTTAGTAACAAACGAGAAATATTATTATTTAAAGCCGACCCATACCCTGTAGGAGCTGCCGAAGGCTGCGATCTTTTGATCTGTTTTTTAAAACACAAAATCAAAAGATCGCAGCCTGCGGCAGCTCCTACCGGGTAGAAGAAAGGGGCCATGTCGGCCCCTTGCTGGTGTTACTTCTGGACAATGTCCGCTGGCGCGGTGTCGGGCTTTTTCGGCTTCATCAGGCTGAAGTCGATCAAGGCCCGCTGCTCACGCTCATACGGGTTGCCGATCATCAGCGGACGCGGCTTGAAGCTGTCGCTGACCAGGCTCTTGCTGCGGTCCAGCTCATCGAAACTCAGGCCAGCCATGTCCGCCCAGGTGTGGATCAAGTGCGAACTGCTGTAAGGCCGCCCCAGATCGCCGGCGAAGTTCCAGTCATGGTTTTCTTTCCATTTCGGCGATGCCCAGGCCATGAACGGGATGGTGTACATCGGCGCGGTAGGTTTGTTTTCGTTGCGGCCCAGGGTTTTGTGGCCGACCGAATCGAACACGTCTTCGCCGTGGTCGGACAGGTACAGCAAAAAGCCGTTCGGGTCGGACTTGGCGTAGTCCTTGATCAGGCTGGACACCACGAAGTCGTTGTACAGCACCGCGTTGTCGTAGCTGTTGTAGGTCGGCACTTGATCATCACGCACGCCGGCCGGCACGCCTTCGCGATCCTGGAACTTGTCGAAGCTCGGCGGATAACGGTATTGATAGCTCATGTGCGTGCCGAGCAAATGCACGACGATCAGTTTGCGCTGTGCCGGATCAGTCAGGGCCTTGTTGAACGGCTCGATCACGTCACCATCGTATTGCGCGGCGTTCTGGTTGCGGTTGTTGTTCAGGTAGACCTGCTCATCCGCCTGCTCGGAGAACGTGGTGAGCATGGTGTTGCGCTTGGTCATGGTCTGCTGGTTGGTGATCCAGAAGGTTTTGTAACCGGCCTGTTTCATCATGCTGACCAGCGACGGCGTCGACAGGTAAAGGTCCGGGTTTTCCTCGTCGGCGAAGGTCAGCACTTGCTGCAGCGCCTCGATGGTGTAAGGGCGCGGGGTGATGACGTTGTCGAAGACCGCCAGTTGATCCTTGAGCTTGTCCAGTTCCGGCGTGGTCTTGCGCGGGTAACCGTAGAGGCTCATGCGCTGACGGTTGGTCGACTCGCCGATCACCAGCACCAGCGTCGAGGGCTGATTGGCGCCGGCGTCCTTGAGGTTGTGCAGCGGCGGGATCTTGCTCGCGCTGTGCAACATGCCCTGCATTTCCGCCAGCGTGTCCAGATAGCGGTGATAAGCCACGGCCATCTGCCACGGCACCGCCGGCTCGATGCGGGTTTCAAACTTCTCGAAACCGCCGGCGAAGCTGCCGGTGCGCATCGTTTGCTTGACCAGCGGGTAACCGACGACGGCCACGATGATCGCCATGGCGGCCACAAACGCGCGGCCGCGGGGCATGTATACCGGGCGCAGGCGAGTCCAGAGGAAATACGCGAACAGGGTGTGAGCGAGGAACGCAGGGACCATCCACCAGGCAAAGTACTGGGTCATGTACTCGCCCGCTTCAGAAATGTTCGACTCGAACATGATGAAGATGACGCTCTGCGAGAATTCCTGCTGATAGATGAAGAAATAACCCAGGCTGGCCATCGAGCAGGCCCACAACACGACACCAATGATGGCGGCGAGCAGCTTGGTGCGTTGGGGGAACAGCAGCATCGGCGCCAGCCAGATTGCGCTCATCACGAACGCCTGACGGAACCCGGTGAAACCCGAGGTGCCGGTCAGCTGGATCAGCAGTTGGGTGATACCCGAGAAATACCAGAAGAACACGAACAGCCAGAGAAACCCGGCCCAGTCGAAACCTGTCGCAGTCGTTTTGCTGCGTTTGAACAATGCCATTCAGCACTCCAGCTCAGTCGTTGCAACCACCGCCGGAGAGCATCCATGAAACCGACGAACGGAGGCCGCACGCGAACGCCCGGCCAGAATGCGCCGGAGTATCACCAAGGGAATGTGAAAACTTTGTTAGTTGCAGATGACTGTCAGAGGTGAATCATGTCGGGAACGACGGACGCCGTTCCCGAAACACGCGGGCAGTTCAGGCGTGCGGGTTGCGCATGACCACCGGCAGAGGTTTGGGCTGAGCGCCCTGAGTCAACGCGCGCAGCTGCGCCAGCTCCTGCTTGAGTTGGTCGCGTTCGTCTTTCAACTGGCGCAATTCATCGCGACGGATTGTCACGTACAGGGTTTGTGGCGGCATTGCTGTATGTACTGTGCCCATTGCTCACCTCGCAAATGGCGTGCATCAACTGTAAATAGCGGCCGTTTTTGGCTGCTGACTTACTATCGGCGCCAATTTTGATTTCTTTTGCCTGTGAATGGAACTTTTTTATTTTTCATGGTCGGTGTGTCTTCGCCACGTTTCGGGGCGTTATCAGTCTGATTCGGGCACAATGCACGGAAACTTCATCGCAACGCTCTGGACTAACCTCCATCAGTCGCGTTGGGCTATAACCCATGACACACATTTATTTGTAGTAAGGAGCATCAGCACATGCAACTCGGGATTATTGGACTGGGCCGCATGGGCGGCAATATTGCGCGACGTCTGATGCTCAACGGTCACACCACCGTTGTTTACGACCGCAATACCGCTTTCATCGATAACCTGGTCGCCGAGGGCTCCACGGGCGTCGCAGACCTGCCTGCACTGGTTGCCGGCCTGGCCAAACCGCGTGCAATCTGGGTCATGCTGCCGGCCGGCGCGCCGACCGAAGACACCATCAACACCCTGAGCACACTGCTTGAAGCCGGCGACACCATCATCGACGGCGGCAACACCAACTATAAGGATGATATTCGCCGGGCCAAGACCCTGAATGAGAAGGGCCTGCACTACATCGACGTCGGCACCTCCGGCGGCGTCTGGGGCCTGGAGCGCGGCTATTGCATGATGATCGGCGGCGACGCTGAAACCGTGCAGCGCCTCGATCCACTGTTCGCCGCACTGGCGCCGGGCATGGGTGACATCCCGCGCACCAAGGATCGCAAGTCCGATGACCACCGTGCCGAGCACGGCTACATCCACGCCGGTCCTGCCGGCGCCGGGCACTTTGTGAAGATGATTCACAACGGTATCGAGTACGGCATGATGGCCGCGTTCGCCGAGGGCTTCGACATCCTCAAGACCAAATCCAGCGAGCGTCTGCCGGAAGATCAGCGTTTTGATCTGAACGTGGCTGACATTGCTGAAGTCTGGCGTCGCGGCAGCGTCGTTTCCTCGTGGTTGCTCGACCTGACCGCCGACGCACTGGCCAGCGATCCGAAGCTCGACGGCTTCTCCGGTTCGGTTGCCGACAGCGGCGAAGGTCAATGGACCATCGAAGCGGCCATGGAGCAAGCGGTGCCGGTGCCGGTGCTGTCGAACTCGCTGTTCTCGCGCTACCGCTCGCGCGGCCAGGGCACCTTTGGCGACAAGATTCTTTCGGCCCAGCGCTTCGGCTTCGGCGGCCACGTGGAGACACCGAAGAAATGACCCATACGATCCGCAGGAAATCCAAGGCAGAACCCGCACCACCGACCACGCTGTTTCTGTTCGGTGCCCACGGCGACCTGGTCAAGCGCTTGCTGATGCCGGCGCTGTACAACCTCAGTCGCGACGGCTTGCTTGACGAAAACCTGCGGATCGTTGGCGTTGACCACAACGCCATTACCGATGAGGCCTTCGCGCAGAAGCTCGAAGACTTCATCCGTACCGAAGTGGCGGCGAAAGTCGGCAAGGGTGATCAGATGCTTGATCCGGCCTTGTGGGCCAAGCTCGCCAAAGGTATCAGCTACGTCCAGGGCGACTTCCTGGACGACAGCACTTATTCCGCGCTGGCGGCGAAAATCGCCGACAGCGGCACCGGCAATGCGGTGTTCTATCTGGCCACCGCGCCGCGTTTCTTCAGTGAAGTGGTGCGCCGACTCGGCAGTGCCGGCTTGCTCGAAGAAACTCCCGAAGCGTTCAGAAGGGTGGTGATCGAGAAGCCGTTCGGCTCCGACCTGCAAACCGCCGAAGCGCTGAACGCTTGTTTGCTCAAGGTGATGTCCGAGAAGCAGATCTATCGGATCGACCATTACCTGGGCAAGGAAACCGTGCAGAACATTCTGGTCAGCCGGTTCTCCAACAGCCTGTTCGAAGCCTTCTGGAACAACCATTACATCGACCACGTGCAGATCACTGCGGCGGAAACCGTTGGCGTCGAAACCCGTGGCAGTTTTTACGAACACACTGGCGCACTGCGCGACATGGTGCCCAATCACCTGTTCCAGTTGCTGGCCATGGTTGCCATGGAACCGCCGGCGGCATTTGGCGCTGACGCGGTGCGCGGCGAAAAGGCAAAGGTAGTTGGCGCGATCCGTCCGTGGACGACTGAGGAGGCGCGAGCCAACTCGGTTCGTGGCCAGTACAGCGCGGGCGAAGTCGATGGCAAAGCCTTGAACGGCTATCGCCAGGAGCCCAACGTCGCGCCGGACAGCAGCACCGAAACCTACGTGGCGCTGAAGGTGATGATCGACAACTGGCGCTGGGTCGGCGTGCCGTTCTATCTGCGCACCGGCAAGCGCATGAGCGTGCGCGACACCGAAATCGTCATCTGCTTCAAACCGGCGCCGTACGCGCAGTTCCGCGACACCGAAGTCGATGAGTTGCAGCCGACCTACCTGCGCATTCAGATCCAGCCCAACGAAGGCATGTGGTTCGACCTGCTGGCCAAACGGCCGGGGCCGGCGCTGAACATGGCCAACATCGAGCTGGGTTTTGCCTACAAGGATTTCTTCGAGATGCAGCCGTCGACGGGTTACGAAACCCTGATCTACGACTGCCTGACCGGCGATCAGACGCTGTTCCAGCGCGCCGACAACATCGAGAACGGCTGGCGCGCCGTGCAACCGTTCCTCGATGCCTGGCAACAGGACGCGAGCGTGCAGACTTACGCCGCCGGTGAAGACGGCCCACAAGCCGCCGAAGATCTGCTGACTCGCGATGGTCGCGTCTGGCATGGCCTCGGATGAGTGACGTGCCGAAGCAACCCATCCGTTTTCTGCTCAGTGACATGGACGGCACGCTGTTGCTGCCCGATCACACGCTGAGCCAGCGCACCATCGACGCGGTTCGCGCCTTGCGTGAGGCGGGCGTGTTGTTCAGCCTCGCCACCGGGCGGCCGCCCAAAGCCATGTTGCAGCAGATCGAGGCCCTGGGCGTTGATCTGCCGACGGCGGCGTTCAACGGCGGGACCATCGTCAATCCCGATGGCAGTCTGCTGGTGGCGCATTACCTGCCGGCAACGACTGCACTGATTGCGCTGGCGACGTTTGCCGATCAGCCTGAGGTGGAAATCTGGGTGTTTAGCGGCGGGGACTGGCTGCTCAAGGACCCGCACGGGCCGATGGTGCCGCGCGAGCAGCATGGCCTCGGTTATCCGCCAGTGGTGGTTGAAAGTTTCGAGCCGTATCTGGAACGTATCGACAAGATCGTCGCGACCAGCAACAACACCGAACTGTTGATTGAACTGGAAGCGCGGTTGCTGCCGAAGGTCAACGGCATGGCGCAAGTGTCACGTTCGCAACCGGTGTATCTGGACGTCACTGCGCTGGAGGCCAACAAAGGCACCGCGCTGGCGACACTGGCCGAACACCTGGGCATACCGCTGGAACACACCGCTGCGATCGGCGACGGCGGCAACGACCCGGCGATGTTCCATTGCGCAGGGCTGTCGATTGCCATGGGTCAGGCCGAAGAGGCGGTAAAACGCCAGGCCGACGTGGTCACCGCCCCCAACACCGAAGACGGCGTCGCCCAAGCGATCGAAAAATACATCCTCCAATAACACCTGTAGGAGCTGCCGAAGGCTCGGGCCGCGATCGGACGATCTTTTGATCTTGCTTTTTAAAAAAACGAGATCAAAAGATCGCAGCCTCGTTTCACTCGACAGCTCCTACAATGTTTCGTGGGGTTAGAGCCAGTAGCTGACGGCGTACCAGCCCAGCAGGCCCATCACGAAGGTGTACGGCAACGCCATCCACACCATTCGTCCATACGACAAGCGCACCAGCGGTGCAATCGCCGACGTCAGCAGGAACAGAAACGCGGCCTGGCCATTCGGCGTGGCCACGCTCGGCAGGTTGGTACCGGTGTTGATCGCAATCGCCAGCGTTTCGAAATGCTCACGGCTCATGTGCCCGGCGAGGAACGCCTGCTTCACTTCAGTGATGTAAATGGTTGCGACAAACACGTTGTCACTGATCGCCGATAGCAAACCATTGGCAATGAACAGCATGCCCGGTTGTTGCTCGACCGGCAGCGCCAGCACCCATTGAATCAGCGGCGCAAACAGTTGTTGATCGTGAATTACCGCCACCACCGCAAAAAACACCACCAGCAATGCGGTGAATGGCATGGCGTCCTTGAACGCGCTGCCCAGGCGATGCTCGTCGGTAATCCCGGTAAACGCAGTGATCAGCACAATCACCATCAAGCCGATCAGGCCGACTTCAGCGACGTGAAACGCCAGGCAACCGATCAGGATCAATGCCGCCGCACCTTGCACCAGCAACGCGGCGCGTTGGCGCGGCGTACGTTCGGCGTTGTCTTCAGCAGCGTAGTTGGCCAGCACGGCGCGAACGTTGTCCGGCAGCAGCGTGCCGTAACCAAACCAGCGCAGTTTCTCCAGTAACACGCAGGTCACCAGGCCCGCCGCCAGGACTGGCAGCGACACCGGGGCAACTTTCTGGAAGAACTCGCCAAAATGCCAGCCCATTTCGTGGCCGATCAGCAGATTCTGCGGCTCGCCGACCAGTGTGCAGACACCGCCCAACGCCGTGCCGACCGCGCCGTGCATCAGCAGGCTGCGCAAGAATGCGCGGAATTGATCGAGATCGTCATGATGCAGCGTCGGCAGGTGCTGGTCGTCGCCGAATTCGCTGTCCTGGCGTGGGTCATTGCCCGAGGCAACACGGTGATACACCGAATAGAAACCGACAGCGGCGCTGATGATCACCGCGGTGACGGTCAGTGCATCGAGGAATGCCGAGAGAAAGGCCGAGAGAAAGCAGAACATCAACGCCAGCGCCGCTTTCGAACGCACGCCCAGCAACAGGCGCGAGAACAGATACAGCAGCAGATCCTTCATGAAATAGATGCCGGCGACCATGAACATCAGGAGCAGGATTACCGGAAAGTTGTGCAGCAACTCATCGTAAAGCGCCTGTGGCGTGGTCATTTTCAACAGCAGCGCTTCGATCAGCAACAGCCCGCCAGGCATCAGCGGATAACACTTGAGCGCCATGGCCAGGGTGAAAATGAATTCGATCACCAGCAGCCAGCCGGCGGCAACCGGGCCGACAGACCATAACACCAGGGCATTGAGGATCAGGAAGCCAACGATGGTCGCCTTGTACCAGCGTGGCGAGTGCCCGAGAAAATTTTGCGCGAACGCCTGGGCCATTGAACCGGACATCGGTTGCTCCTTGTCTTGAGAAGCGCGCAAGTTGCCGGATGTGTCACGCAAGTTCAAGTGCTGAATGCCCCCCTCACACCTGTAGGAGCTGCCGCAGGCTGCGATCTTTTGATCTTGTTTTTTAAAACCCAGATCAAAAGATCGTCCGATCGCGGCCCGAGCCTGCGGCAGCTCCTACATGAGGTTATTCGGGGTTGAGGTAGCGCGCGACCATCGCCCGGTAGTTGCCATCCAGCGAATAACCGCCGACAAGAATCCCGCCGTCCGCTTGCAAGGCCAGCGAATTGGCCGTGTCCAGACTTCGCCCAAGACGTGTGCGCAGCCAGCCATTGCCGTCGCCGAAACGCTGATCGAGGTCTCCATCAGGCAAATAGCGCGCGACGATAAAGTCTGCTTCAACGCCGCCAATGGTCGCGCCGACGGCAATCGTGCGCCCGTCCTGCATGCGTTGAGCGGCGTTCCACTGGCAGCCACTGGGGCCGATGTCGAGTAACTGCGGCAGGCCGTCATGGCGGTGCAGGTCGGCGCGACCATTGTGATGCAGGCTCAGAGAAAGACAGTGACTCGGGTCGCGGCTGCTGCCGAAACAGTGCAGGTGTTGCGCCGACTCGATCACCTGGCTGACCTGCGCACTGCGCCCGCCCGCGGTAAACGACATAAAACCGTCGACGGCAAACCGCTCATCCAGACGGCCATCAGGCAGGTAGCGCGCCAACAGGCCTTCTTGCGGGAAATCGATGGAGCCGGCGACCATGATCCGCCCGTCCTCCTGCAACAGCAGACTGCTCAGCCAGGTATTGAGCAACAAATGGCGGACCATCACGAAGCCACGACCGTTGAACGTCTCGTCAAGGCTGCCGTCAGGCTTGAGACGGATGAGCATGCCGGCATGGTCGGCCAGTTCGAAGTGATGATTGGCAATCAGCAGCACATGGCCGTCAGGCTGTACGGCGACATCGCAGGCCTCCGCGCCAGGTACACCCGGCGGCAGCCAGTTATCGCGGGTGCCCATGGACAAGTCGCCCGGCAGGCGCACGACTTGCACGCCGTTATCGCCAAATGTCGGGTCCGGATTGCCCTGAGCATCGAAGCGGGCGAGGGCAGGCAAGGTGCGGTGGGTGTTTTCGTAGTGGAGGCCGGCCAGCAGGATTCGGCCATCAGCGAGTACCTGCACTTTACTGGCTGATGCTTCAAAGCCGTGGGCATATTCGCCGATGACACTGCCGTGATGCGCAAACCCGAGATCCGCCGAACCGTCGGCGAGCAATCGCGCCAGGCCGAATCGGCTGCCTTGGGCCGTGCCGACCTTGGCGGCCACCAGCACGCGGCCCTGCTGATCGACAGCGACGCCTTGCGTCATGCTCGACTCACTGCCGGCAAAATACACTTGCGCGATGCCGCGAGTCGCAAAGGTCTGATCAAGTTGTCCGGCGCTATTTAACGGCGGCGCCAGCGCGAAAGCGTTCGAGCTGAACATGCACGCATCTCCTTGCGAGTTGACCATGACCCGGGAACCGGGTGGGTAACTGCATGAGCCGAACATTCAATACTTGATGATCAAGAAGTACAACGGTGAGAACTAACAGGCGGAGGGTCGCACTGTGCCACAACAGTGTCTTTTTGAACCAATGGCAAGCCTGCCAAGCAGTTGGGCCTGACGCCACTGTTTAAAGTTGTACAAAGCGGCGCACGGTCGAAGAGAAAGTGCAACTAAGGGGAAGAGGCGGATGACTCTAACGTCATCCACATCGACCGCGAAATCAGTGTGGCATCGACCACGATTGCAGCAGGTAGCCTTCTTCGCTCAACTCGGCGCGGGCTTGTTGCAGCAGTTGTTCGAGTTGTGCCGGATCGGAGTAGGCACTGCTTGGAATCTGTTTGCGGCCAATGTGGGAATTGGTCCGATCAATAACGGTCAGGCTGAGTTCGCCATTGCCGTCTTGCGGCGCCCAGGCCACGCACTGGAAGGGTTTGAACGCGTGGTTGGCAATCAAAAGAGCTTCGTTGATACGGAGCGGGGCGGTCATGGGGTCTTCTCTCTGTAATGCCCAATCAAGTGATAGGCCGTCGGTTGGGCTTACCGTTCGGCTGGTTACTTGTACTGATGCACGCAACCCGCTAACGGGTCACACTCGAAACAAAGAAATTTCAACTTTCTTTCATAGACCTGGCCTTTAGGCAGCTTTTGAAAGCTCGCTGAAAGCTTTTCAGTAATGAAATAGTCGATAGCTAACTAACAACCGCGCTGCTTATAACGCGTTTGTTTGTACACCTATAAGCAATCGATACAAGGCGCTGTCAAAATCTTGCTAATGTTACAGTCGGGTCTGCCAAATGACTGTTTTTACAATCATTTCTAATATTTGGCGCCAAGGAACAGTCATGAGCGAAGCGCCTGCGTTACGACGTTTATTGGTGGTCGATCCGTGCGACGACTGTCACCGCTTATTGCCCGGTTTACGCGCGGTAGGCTGGGATGTCGACAGTTGTACGCTGGAAAATGCCGCCGACCGCAGCTGCGATGTCGGCTTGCTGCGATTACAGCCTTTTCACCTGGAACGACCCGAAGCGGTGAAAGAGTTGATCAGTCGCAGCGGCACGGAATGGATTGCTGTACTGAATCAGGAAGTACTGCGCCTGCAGAACGTTGGCGACTTCGTCTGCGAATGGTTTTTCGATTTCCATACCCTGCCGTTTGACGTGTCTCGGGTGCAAGTCACCCTCGGCCGGGCGTTCGGCATGGCACGCCTGCGCGGGCAGGGCACAATTCACGTCGACCAGCCCGAACATGAATTGCTTGGCGACAGCAAACCTATCCGCGAACTGCGCAAATTGCTCAGCAAGCTGGCGCCGACCGAATCGCCCGTGTTGATCCGTGGCGAAAGCGGCACCGGTAAAGAGCTGGTCGCGCGCACGCTGCATCGGCAGTCGCAACGCCACAGCAAACCGTTTGTGGCGATCAATTGCGGGGCAATTCCCGAGCACTTGATTCAGTCAGAGCTGTTCGGTCACGAAAAAGGTGCATTTACCGGCGCGCATCAGCGCAAGGTCGGCCGCATCGAAGCGGCCAACGGCGGCACCTTGTTCCTTGATGAAATTGGTGACCTGCCGCTGGAGTTGCAGGCCAATCTGCTGCGGTTCCTCCAGGAAAAACACATTGAACGGGTCGGTGGCAGTCAGCCAATTCCTGTCGATGTACGCGTGTTGGCAGCAACCCACGTCGATCTTGAGTCTGCAATCGAGAAGAAGCGTTTCCGCGAGGATTTGTACTACCGGCTCAATGTGCTGCAAGTGGTCACCGCGCCTTTGCGTGAACGGCACGGTGACTTGTCGATGCTGGCCAACCACTTTTCGCATTTCTACAGCCACGAAACCGGTCGACGTCCGCGCAGTTTCAGTGAAGATGCGCTGATTGCGATGGGTAAACACGATTGGCCGGGCAATGTACGCGAACTGGCCAACCGCGTTCGTCGCGGACTGGTGCTGGCCGAGGGGCGGCAGATCGAGGCGCGCGACCTGGGCCTGATCAGTCAGCATTCGATCGCTACGCCCATGGGCACGCTGGAAGATTACAAGACGCGAGCTGAACGTCAGGCATTATGCGATGTGTTGAACCGGCACAGTGACAATCTGAGCATTGCGGCGAAGGTACTTGGGGTGTCGCGGCCGACGTTTTACCGGCTGCTGCACAAGCATCAGATTCGCTAGAAGATCAAAAGATCGCAGCCTGCGGCAGTTCCCACAAGGGTAATCCTGTAGGAACTGCCGAAGGCTGCGATCTTTTGCTGTTGCTCTGCTTAGAAGTAGTACGGGAATTTCAGGCTGAAGGAAAAGTCCGGTGCATCGTCGGTCAAACCGATCGACAAGTTCGGAACAATCGTCAGGTTGTCGGTGGCCGCAATGGTCATGCCGACGTTGAAATAACCGGCGTTGGCGTCACTGGAGACCACCGATTGCCAATCGCCGCCATCCTGTTTCAGCTTGCTTTTACGCTGCACCAGGTCAGACATCGAGAACGACATACTCATCTTCTCGTTCAGGGCAAAGGCAATACCGGCGCCAATCTGGAAGCTGTCGCCGATCTTTACCTTGCCCGGATTTTTCTGGTTGACCGTCGAGCTGATGTCGTCAAACGACTCCTCCAGATTGTGGGTGTAGGACAAACTGCCGAACAGCACGGCCGGGTCAAACGTCTTGACCAGCGAGATACCTGGGGTGACCGACCAGACGCCGTTGCCGGTTGGCAGGGTGTCAGGCACAAACAGGTTCGAGTTGGCATCGGTCTGACGCAGCTTGATACCGAACGGGTCCTTGCCGGTAGGTGCCTTGACCCGCAAGGTGACCACGGCGTCCGGCGTATTGACCGATTCGTCGAGGAATTTGTAGGCGATACCGAAGTTGACGTCGCCAATGGTCGGGTCGCGAGAAACGTCCTGTTCAGTGGTGACGTTGGAGGCGCCGCCGTTACCGCCGCCGGATTGATACGTCGAATCGCGGTAGACCACCGGCACGTTCAGGTCGAACTGCCAGCGATTGTCGAAGTTGTAGCGGCCCGTGAGGTCGAGGGTCCAGGTATCGGCCTTGATCCGGTCAAGGTTGATGTTGCCAAGGAAGATCGAATCCAGCGCGAGGAAGCCGTTGAGGATCAACTGACGGGTGTCATAACGCGAATAGGTGACACCGGTTTCAAAGCTGAACTTGCCCCCGCCGAAGAAGCCGCTGGCCTCGTCGTACAGGTTGGACACGCTCTGTGCCGGTTGCGAATCGTCCGCCAGTGATTGCCCATAAGAAGCGCCACTGCCCCCGGCTGCGCCCCCCGACGCTGCTGCGGCCCCGGTGCCGGTGGCCACTTTTGGATTGCCTTTGAGATCCGACGGCGACTTGGCCAGACGTTTCGGTTGCGGCGCCGCCGGTTGGTCTTCAACCTGGCGGACTCGCTGTTCGAGGACTGCCAAGGCTTTTTGTTGTACTTCGTATCGTTGCTTAAGCTCCAGTAGTTCCTGTTTCAGGACTTCTACATCGGCGTCCGGTGCCGCTTGCAGCATGGCTGCGGGTAGAAGGGTACTCAAACATACAGCCGCACGCAGTGATACTGATCGATACATGAAAAAGCCGTCCCTTTAAGCCCAATGATCGAGACTCAGCGTAGTTCAATATCCAATATTGCGTAGTGCCCTGAGTTGAGTCAGGTTGCAGTCCAGTGCACCGGCGCTCATGCCGTTATTGTTCAGTACGACGTTGAGTTGAGTCATGTTATTGACCACGTTGGCACTGCCAAGCAAACGGGTGTTCTGCAGCAAACCGCCCTGGGCGACTTGTTGCAAGGCTGTGCCCTGATTGCCGGAGGCCTGAATGGCCATTTGTACGCCGCCGTTGGTGGCTGAAACCGCCACGCTGCCTGCGGCGTTACTGCCGCCGATGGTCTGCCCGGCCATCAGCGCCTGCCCTTGCGCGGGCACTATGGCGGGCGCTTGATTGGCTTCAGAGACGTTGATCGCAACGTTGTTGGAGGCGCTATTGCTATCGCCGGCTGCACGAACGCTTTGGGTTATACCTTGGCTACTGTTGAGGCCGGCGCCACCGGTGATCGTGCCGGTACCTGTCGGCAGGGTGCTGCCGTTGCCGTGTTCCTTGATTGTTTGTACATAGAATTCTGGTTTTACCGTGGCTGCCTGAAGTTGCATCGAGGTGGCTGCCCCGATCAGATCACCGCTGGCGTTGCGCCAGGTACTGCTCATGACAATGCCGAAGCTGATAATCCGCCCCGGCATCACATAACGACCACGTAGTTCGGACAGTTCCTGGTCCTGGATTTCGATAGGTTTGAATCCTGCATTGGCATAGCCTGACGCGCTCGCTGCCAGGCAGGCGGCGGCCAGCCAGTATGAGGTTTTCATCTGCTGCTCCCGGGACATCCAGCCCCATTCTTTATAATCGGCGATTAAAAGAAGTCGCTCTGTATGAACCCGAAGTCCATCAATTCAGCATCTCTGACAGGGTTGAAGCCATCCAGCTTGTTCTTGGCGGTCAGCGGCACCGGAGGGCTACGCAAGGCATTTGTCTTGTCGTATCCGGGGCCAACGATGGCGAAAACAATGCCGTTCCAACCTTTGACAAAGTCATCGTGTTTGTAGCGTTTATGGCCCAGAACCGGGTCTCCGATGTAAACCCAATCCTTGTCCGAACGCTGCAGAACCACGAAATGCTTGTAGCCGCGAATTTCCATCAGTACCACCACCGGGATTGTTACAGCGTCGAGTTTTTCCGGCGGAATCTTGTAGCCCCTGGCGCGCATGCCGATGCTTTCTATGTAGCGCTTCATGTCCAGCATGGAAAAACCCTGAGTACGAACAAGGTCCTGGTCAGCGTTGACCAGCATGCCTTTGATGATGTGCTCTTCATCGACGTCGAGCCAATAGGCCTGGCGTAACACCGTGGCCAGTGCGGCGGCGCCGCAGCTGAAATCGGTTTTCTGTTCGACGATGTCGGCAAACTTGCGCTCACGAATGCTTTGCACGTTCTTGTAGACGAGTACGCCGCCGGGGAGGGCAGCGACTGGCATCTGCGCGGCCTGAGTCAGGCCAGACAGGCAAAGCAGAGCGATGAAGGCAGTCTTACGCATGATCGATACGCCTTTGCGGACTGAGGAAAAGCCCCGTTTCCGGGGCTTTCGTTTCGATCGCGATTACATGCAGGCTTTGCAACCTGCAGCGATGGACAGCGAGTTGCTTTGTTGGTTGCCAACACCTGCGGCGTTGTTGAAGCCAGCGTTGCCGGAGAAGTTGTTGCCAACGTTGCTGACCGCAGCATTGTTGGTCACAGGGTTTTTCCAGCCGTCTGGAGTCATCACTTGTTGAGTGGTCACGCCAGCCAGGCCGAAGACACCCACAGCTTCGAAGGTAGCTTTTTGATCTTTGCTACCGCCACTGCCGCCGTGCCCTTTGTCGTTGCTGCCATAACCGCCACCGCTGTGACCGTGATCGTCATCTTTGATGGTAGCTTCACCCACGGCGCCGAACACGCCGACGGCGGCAACAGTGCCAGTGAGGGTATTGGTTTTGTAGGTCTGAGTACCGTAGTTGCCTACGTTAAGACCGGTAGAGCTTTGGTTGGCAGCGGCAGCAGCCTGGGCCACACGGCCACCGGATACGGCGATTGCCAGGTTGTTTTTCTGTTGGTTGAAGTTGCCGGCACTGTTATTGACACCAATGTTGCCTGAACCGTTGTTACCAACGTTGTTCATGCCAGCGGTGTTGGTGGTGGAGTAGTTGGCAACGGAGTTGCCGTTGTTGACCTGAGTTGCGCTGGAAGCAGAAACAGCTGAACCGAAGATAAAGCTTTCGTCAGCGGTTGCCAGAGCAGCAGCGTTATCTTGCTGGTTGCCGTCACCAGCGGTGTTGTTCATGCCCACGTTGCCGTTCGAGCCGTTAGCGGAGTCTTGGACACCGGCACTATTTTTTGTGCCTTGGTTGCCGACGACGTTGCCTTGGCTGTTTTGTACGTCGAGTACTGCAGCACCGGCCCCTGCGCCGATTTGCAGCAGTTCTTCAAGGGTTGGGCCTTGAGGTTGAGGAGGGTTATGGCCGCCGTGACCGCCATTGTTACCATGATCATTGCCGCCTGCTTGAGCCGCCATTGCCATTACTGCTGCAAGTGCGAAAACCAGTGGTTTGAGAGCCATTGTAGGTTTCATGGTGTTTCTCCATCGTGCTTATTAGTTGGTTAAGTGTTGGTACTTTCTAATTGCACTGCTTTTGTTGTTTGGGTCAGTCAGCGACCCGGATGCTCAGGGTGTTAGCCATTCGGTTCCCCACCCCGGCACTCTGGTTCACCTGGATTACCCCGCGGCTGCCGGTGAAGGCCTGATCACTTGTCGTGACCTGGCGACTGCCGGGTGAGGTACCAGTTGCTCCTGAGCTCGGTAGAAACGCCACGTTCTGTTGTGAAAGGGCGCTGTCGTCAACGCTCTGCGGGCCGGCACTGATGCTGACGCGCGTAACGTTGGCCATCTGGTTGTTGGCCCCGGCGCCCTGGTTCACACCGAGGATGCCGTTGCCGTTACTGAAAGAGTTGCCACCAATGGTTGCGCTGGCATTCGTCGCAGGGTTGCCTGGCGTGTCGATGTGCTGGCGCACGATGGTGGTGGCGCTGGCCGACGTGCCAATGGCGATGGCCTTGGTGTTGGTCTGTTGCATCTGGTCGCCGGCGGCCTGGTTGATGTTGTAGTTGCCGCGGTACTGAATGCCGGTGTCCTGAATGTCCGCGTTGTTCACTGAGCTGGGATCGGCGGCCATGGCATTGGCGCAACCGAGGAGGGCAAGCAGGAGCAGAGTGCGATTCATCTTATTGGCCTCCAGCCATGCGGGTCAGCGGGGCGAGGCCGGCGCCCATGGCGCGGTTGACGGTGTTGGAGATGGAGCTGCCACCGCCACCGCCATGACCTGAGCTCATGCCAGGCAGGCCATTAGGGTTGGTCAGGACATTGGTCCCCGGCAGGCTGCCGGTCGTCGTCGACATGGTGCTGCGGATAGACGAGCCGCTGGCGATGGCGGCAAAGTCACCGTCATCGAGCTCGGTGCTGGCCATCGCTTGATTGATGCGCGCCGAAGGGTTGGCGTTAACGGTAGTCGGGTAGGGGTCTTTGCCGCCGCTGCGGCCGATAGGGATAGGTTGAACGTCGCGATTGAGGACGATCACTCCGTTGCCTTCCGCCTGCACATTGAAACTGATGAATGTGCTGGCTGCTGATCCGATCAGCAGAAGGCAAGTCAAACCTTTGTTGAGATTCCCCACGGCGGCAATTCCTTCTTCAGTGGGCTGGCTCTTGTCAGCGTTGGGAAGGAGAGAGCGAAAGCTGTGCCGCTTTTTAAATGTTTCGGTATTTCAATCGATTACGTAAATTCAGCGCGAACTTGATACACAGGTTGTCTCATTGATGAAACACGCGCAGTGCCACCGACCTGTCTGTAGGCTGAACAAAGCTCTGGAACAAGGGTTTGGGCGGTTGTGTTTCACCGGCGTAACAAGTGACACGTCAAAGCGAAGAAGTGCGCTTAAACGGCCACTTTGCACTCAGGTGGGTGTAACAGGATCGGACACTTTGCCCCCAGAACAGGGGGAAACGGTGGGGCAGGAGCCCCTTGAACCGGGTTATTCGCAAAGCAATTGTGCGACCGCCGCAAAAGCTTGCGTCTGCCGCTCAGCCCAATTGCCTTGAATGATTTGCACGGATTGCTGATGTTGCTCAAGCCAGGCGCGCGTGGCGTTGAAGAAGGCCAGACGCTGCTCCAGATCTGGCTGGCAGCGTTGACCGTCATCGGTCCAGTCGATGTGCTCCGGGGATAGCAGAAGGTGCAAATCGTATCGGCGTGCCAGCAGCTCGGGTTCGAGCCAGGCCGGGCAGGCGCCGAACAGCGTCTGGCTCCACAGCATGTTGCTCAGCAGGTGCGTGTCGAGAATCAGCAGCGCCGGTCTTTGCGCACGCGCCTGATCTTCCCACTGCAATTGGCCACGGGCGATCTCGGGGATGTCTGCCAGGCAAGTATCACGCGGGTTCTGCTCAATGAACCAGCGCACGTATTCGTCCACCCGTACGCCGCCGAACTGTTGTTGCAGGCCCGCCGCCAGCCAGCTCTTGCCGGTGGATTCCGGCCCGGTAAGCACCACGACTTTCATGTGCGCAACGCCGGGTCGGCGCGCCATTCACGATAGCCCTGCACCGCGATCAAGGTGAACAGGCCGTACAAGGCTGCGGTGAGGTACAGATCCTTATAGATGAACAGCCCGACAAAGATCACATCGAGGACAAACCACAGTGCCCAGCACTGCAGACGTTTCTGCGCCATCCACAACTGCGCAACCAGGCTGAACGCCGTCAACGCTGCGTCGAGCCAAGGCTGTGCGGCATCCGTCCAGTGCGCCATGGCCGCGCCCAGCAGCAGGCTGCCGACAGCGCCGACGCTGAGCCCGATCAGGATTGAACGCTGATCGAGACGTGTGACCTGCCGCCCGTCGTGCATCGTCCCGGCCCGCGTCCATTGCCACCAGCCGTAGACTTGCAGCGCGGCGTAGATCACTTGCAGCAACATGTCCGAATACAGCTTCACCTCAAAGAAGATCCAGCTGTAGAGCAACACCATGACCAGGCCGATCGGCCAGCACCATGGGTTCTGTTTGACCGTCAGCCAGACGGCAATCACACCGAGGGCGGCGGCAAACAGTTCAAGCCCGGACATGGGGATTCCTTGGGGGGAGAAAAGAAGGGAGCGGATTGTACTGTATTCGCCCAAACACTGAAGAACCTGTGGGAGCTGGCTTGCCAGCGATGAGGTCGGCACATTCAATATTGATATTGGATGACCCACCGCCATCGCTGGCAAGCCAGCTCCCACAAGGATTTAGGTCAGACGCGGAACTGGCGTAGCAGGCCGTTGAGTTGTTCGCTCAGTTGGCCGAGCTTCACGCTGGCCGCACTCGACTGCTCTGCAGCGATCGCCGTGCTGTGCGAAAGACCAGCCGCCTGGGTGACGTTCTGGTTGATGTCCTCGACTACATGCGCCTGCTGCAAAGTAGCGCTGGCAATCGAGGCATTCAGACCATTGAGGTTGCGCAACGCCTGGCCAATGGCATTCAGGCTGGCACCCGCGAGGCCGGCCTGTTCGATGGTCAGTTGCGACGCCTTGCTGCTGTCGCCAATGACTTTTACAGCGGCTTCGGAATGATTTTGCAGGCGCTCGATCATCGACTGAATCTCGGCCGTCGATTTCTGCGTGCGCTGCGCCAGCAGGCGCACTTCATCGGCGACCACGGCAAAACCGCGACCTTGCTCACCGGCCCGCGCCGCTTCAATCGCGGCGTTGAGCGCCAGCAGGTTGGTTTGCTCGGCAATCGAGCGAATCACCTCCAGCACGCTGCCAATCTGCGTGCTCTCGGCGGCGAGGGTGCGGATCACCTCGACTGCCTGATCGATGGTGTCCGAAAGCTTGTCGATCTGTTGCAGGCTGCCGTCGATGTTGATCTGGCCCTGCTGCGCCTGCGCTTCGGCATCACGCATTTCAGCGGCGGCATGCTCGGCGTTCTTGGCCACGTCCTGTACGCCGTAGGTCACCTCGTTGATCGCGGTGGCCACCAGTTCCATCTGCTGCGATTGCTGTTGGCTGCGTTGCTGCGCCTGCGAGGCGTCGTTGCCCAGTTCGCTGGACGATTGGCCCAGTGCGCTGGCCGAGACCTGCAAGTCGCCGATCACCCGGCGCAATTTCGCGGTGAAGGCATTGAAATGATGCGCCAGTTCGGTGACTTCATCCTTGCCGTGGGTATCGAGGCTGCGGGTCAGGTCGCTTTCGCCGCTGGCAATGTTGGCCATTGCGTTCACGGTTTCCTGCAACGGGCGCACGATGCTGCGGGCGATCAGAATCACCAGCAGGGCCATGATCAGCGCAATCGCCAAGCCGATGACCGTGGCTTTGATCACCTGGCCCTTGAACTCAGCCTGCACATCGTCGACGTAAACGCCGGAGCCGATCACCCAGCCCCACGGTTCGAACAGCTTGACGTAAGAAGTTTTCGCCACCGGCTCACTGGCGCCGGGCTTCGGCCAACGGTAGTCGACCATGCCGGCGCCTTTGGCGCGGGCGATGGCGACCATTTCGTTGAACACCGCAAAACCGTCCGGATCTCGGATCGCCGAGAGGTTCTGACCTTCGAGTTTCGGGTTGGTCGGGTGCATGACCATCACGGGCGTGAGGTCGTTGATCCAGAAATAGTCGCTCTGGTCATAGCGCAGACCACGAATCGCGGTCAGCGCCTGCTTTTGCGCTACCTCTTTGCTCAAGGTGCCGGCGGTTTCCAGGTCATGGTAGTAGGTGAGCAGGCCGCTGGCCGTCTGCACCACATGTTGGGTTTTCTGGGCTTTGGCGTGATACAGGTCATCGTGGATCTGCTTGAGCATCAACACGCCCAAGGTCAGCAACATGACCACGGCCACCACCAAAATGAGCCACAAGCGTCGGCTGATCGACACACTGCGCAAGCTGTTCATAACGCTGTCACTCCGGATTCTTTTTCTTGTAATAAACGACCGCCAGCATCCAACCACGATTTTGTGAGCGGGCATACGCGACCCAAGTCGTATAACGCGGCAGCGCTATTAAGGCTTGTCTGTTAGGATTTCGGCCCCGCGCGTAAAAACCTGAATCCAAGTTGATATTTCACGGAATTTTGACTGTTTCGTGTGGATCCTGTGCGCGCGGAATCGGTACAGCTACAAACAGCTACGCTGAACGCAGTGAACGTAAGAAAAATACTATCGGGGCATGCCACCGTGCATCGCTCTTTGGGGGATTGATGGATCTTTGGACCGCCTTGCAGGCACTGATTCTTGGAGTTGTAGAGGGGCTGACGGAGTTTTTGCCCATTTCCAGTACCGGACACCAGATCATTGTTGCCGACTTGCTCGACTTCGGCGGTGAACGGGCCATGGCGTTCAACATCATCATTCAGCTCGGCGCGATCCTCGCGGTGGTCTGGGAGTTTCGCCGCAAGATTCTCGACGTGGTGATTGGCTTGCCGACGCAGCCCAGCGCTCGACGGTTTACTGCCAATCTGCTGATCGCTTTCTTGCCGGCCGTGGTGTTGGGGGTGATTTTTGCCGACCTGATCCACGAATACCTGTTCAATCCGATCACGGTCGCGGCCGCGCTGGTAGTGGGCGGCGTCATCATGTTGTGGGCGGAAAAACGTCAGCATGAAGTACATGCCGAAACAGTCGACGAGATCACCTGGAAGGACGCCCTGAAAGTTGGTTTTGCGCAGTGCCTGGCAATGATTCCCGGTACTTCGCGCTCCGGCTCGACGATCATTGGCGGCTTGCTGTTTGGTCTGTCGCGTAAAACCGCTACCGAGTTCTCGTTCTTCCTCGCCATGCCGACCATGGTGGGTGCGGCGGTGTACTCGGGCTACAAGTATCGTCACCTGTTCGTGCCAGCGGACTTCCCGGTATTCGCCATCGGCTTCGTGACGGCGTTCATCTTCGCCATGATCGCCGTGCGCGCCTTGCTCAAGTTCATCGCCAGCCACAGTTACGCGGCATTTGCCTGGTACCGGATCGTCTTCGGCCTGGTCATCCTTGCCACGTGGCAATTCGGTTGGATCGACTGGGCGGCGGCCAAACCATGAGTGATTCCCGCGCACGTCGCCCTGAAGGTCGGCCTTTGGCTGGCAACATCCAATATCTGAAATTGAAACTGGTGGTGTTGCTGATCGTCTGTGCGTTGCCGTTATACGGCTCGCTGTCGATGTGGCTGCGCGGGATCTCGCTGGTGCCATTGGCAGGGTACGGGATCGTCAGTGTGCTGGCGTTCTTCCTGTACTGGGCAGACAAGCGCAAGGCCCGCGCCGATGCCTGGCGCACGCCGGAGAACATTCTTCATGCGGTGGAACTGGCCGGCGGCTGGCCGGGCGCATTGATCGCCCAGCAGGTTTTTCGGCACAAGACGCGCAAGGTGTCGTTCCAGATTCTGTTCTGGGTGATCGTCTTGCTGCACCAGATATTCTGGATTGACCAACTGTTCATCGGCATGAAACTGCTGGCCCTGTTCTAAAAAACACCACCCCCCTGTAGGAGCTGCCGAAGGCTCGGGCCGCGATCGGACGATCTTTTGATTCTGATTTTTAAAAGATCAAAGTCAAAAGATCGT
>NZ_RWIL01000163.1:0-24788 GCF_009764635.1 Pseudomonas sp. PB103
CGCATAACCCAGCGCAGCACTGCAAAACCCTGTAGGAGTGAGCCTGCTCGCGATGCGGTGGGTCAGTCGGTATCGTCGGCACAGGTAATCCGCTATCGCGGGCAAGCCCGGCTCCCACAGGATTCTCGGGTGTACACAAAACTGGGCAACACTCCTACAGGTTTCTCGGGTGTAGACAAAACTGGGCAACACGGCAAAACACTGCGGGGATGGGCCTGTTTGCGATGCGGTGGGTCAGTCGGTATCGTCGGCACAGGTAATCCGCTATCGCGGGCAAGCCCGGCTCCCACAGGGTTCTCGGGTGCACGCAAAACACTGACCGCGCGGTCGGCGTGATCGGAATGGCTTGCTGGCGCGCGGCCCTATATTCTTCCGGCGTGTAATCGAATTGTTCAGGGAAGCATTGCATGCCGTTCAGGGTCATGGTCGTCGGTGGATATGGAAATTTCGGCAGCATCGTCTGCAGGCATTTGGCGCAGATGCCGGGTGTGCAATTGCTGCTCTCGGGCCGCGACCGGTTGAAGTTGCAGCGCAAGGTCGATGAACTCAACAGTCACGCCGGCACGGTCGCCGAAGGCTGGTGTGGCGATGCCATGGGCGCCGAGTTCAGAGCGGCGTTGCGCGCGATGGACATTCAGTTGGTCATCCACACCGGCGGGCCGTTTCAGGGGCAGTCCTATGCGGTTGCCGAGAGCTGCATCGCGGCGGGCGTGAGCTACTGCGATCTGTCTGACTGCCGCACATTCGTCAATGGCATTGGCGTGCTCGATGCCCAGGCGAAACAGGCGGGCGTGGCGATTCTCAGCGGCTGCAGTTCGGTGCCGACGCTGTCGTCGGCGATCATTGATCAGCAGCGCTCGCGTTTCTCGCGCATCGACGTGATCGAACACGGCATTTCGTCGTCGGCGAAAATGCCCGGCCTGTCGACGATTGAAGGGGTGTTCGCCTACGCGGGCAAACCGATCAAGCAACTGAAAAACGGTCAAGTGCATGAGGTGTTGGGCTGGCAGGATCTGACCCTGCGCAAGATGCCGCAGATGGGCACGCGTCTGCTGGCCAACGTCGATGTCCCGGACATGGACATTTTCGCCGGCCGCTATGGCGCGCAAACCCTGTGCTTCAAGGCTGGCGCCGGGCTGAAAATGGGCAGCCTCGCCAGCTATCTGCTGGCGCAGGCCTTGCGGCTGGGGCTAGTGCGTGACCATGCCCTGTGGGCGGTGCGATTGCACCGTCTGGGCACGCGTTTCGAACGGTTCGGCGATGGCAAAAGCGCGATGTACATCGATGTGCACGGCGTCGGTCTTGAGGCACAACCGTTGACGATGACCGTGCAACTGACCGCCCTGAACGACAAAGGCCCGGAGATCCCCAGCTGCGCCGCTGTCGCCCTGGCCGCAAAAATGGCTCTGGGCTATGAGCCACAGGCTGGCGCACGACCGTGCGTTGGCGAAATCACCGTCGACGAATACATGGCCGCCATCAACGATCCGGACAACCTGAGCCTGTCCGTGCAGTTCTCTGACGGGCAGCGCTGAGCATGCTGTATCTGTGCTTGAAGTACCTGCACGTGATCGCCGCGATATTTTTGTTCGGCTTCGGCATGGGCTCGTTCCTCTACCTGATCGCCGCCAGTCGCACAGCCAACCCGGCAGTCATCGCGCATGTCGCGCGGATGGTCGTGCGTTTCGATACCTGGATTACCACGCCTGCAGGGTTTGCCCAGATCATCACGGGTTACCTGCTGCTGAGGGTGTCGGGGCTGCCGATGAGCACGGAATGGGTACTCACCTCGTTGATCATCTTCTTCAGCGTAGGCTCGCTGTGGCTGCCGGTCCTGGTGCTGCAAAAGAGGCTGTGCGGGATGGCGTTGACTGCCGACGCGGCTGGCGAGGGGCTGAATGACGACTTCCGCGCCGTGTACCAGAAATGGTTCTGGATGGGCGTTGTCGGGTTTGCCGGGATGTTTGTGATTGTGCTGATGATGGTGACGAAACTGTCGCCGGCGCAGTGGCTCAGTCTGCTGGGATAGCGCTGGGTGGCGCGGCCATTTTCAAGAAGCGCTGCTCATGATCAGGACTCGGCAAGAGGCAGGTGTCGTACCGGCCGAACAACCGATAGCGATTGCGCGCAATCCGGTCGTACGCCCAATCGCGCAGCGTGCGCGGCACGATGCGCAGCCACCGGATGGGTTGCCAGCGGCCAGGCAATTGGCCGATGACTTCAAAAAACGCATCCGAACGCTCCCAGTAATGCCGGTCGCGGATCACCGCCATGGTGTCGAACTGATCCACCGGCAAACCGGCCCACGCCAGCAGCGCCTGACCCTCGGGCGACTGCACGGTCGCGAGGCGCACGCGGCGCTGGCGGTCATGCCGGATCAGAAAACGCGCCCAGCCATTGCACAGCTTGCACACGCCATCGAACAGCACGACCGTCTCGCCCGGTTTGAGCAGTGGCGCAGGGGCAGGGCGGGTTTGCGAGGCTGGCATCAGTGTGGGTCCGGATGAGGCGGGTTATTCGCGATCATAACCGACCGTCTTCAACTGTAGTCGAATGTGAACAACACCAACCCTTCGACCGGTTCGTAGAACATCACGATCAAGTCAGCACCGGCCGAACGGTAGTGCCAGCCCGGCACACTGGCCACGTGATAGAAACGCTGGCCGGCCGGGCTCAGCGGATAGACGTTCGAGTCGCCCTCATCGACGTTGGTGTCAACGATGTCCATGGGGAATTCCACCGATTCCACCCAGTTCGCCCGACCATCCACGTCGCCGCCCAACTGCTGCACAAACTCGATCGGGTGAGTGCTGTCCCAATCCATGCGCGCCAGTCTGCCGCTGCGTTTGAAACCCTCAGCAGCGGCGGCAAAAGCGCTGTGCTGTTCGGCGTAATGTTGCTGCAGATCCGCCCTGGCACCGGGATGCGGCTCGGCCAGGTCGGCGTTGCCTTCGTGCAGGAAAAAGTAGCGCGGATCACCGCACAGACGATAGCGCCCTTGTTCGATCTGAAAGCCGATCCAGTTGGTTTTCAGCAGGTCGCCGTGATAGCCGTTCCACTCGGTCAGCTCGCCGACAAAGCACTCGTAGGGTTCCAGCGGGCTGAGCATGTGCGCCACCCCCGACCACTGTGGATTGACCTTGCTCAGGTCAATGCTGAACAGGGCGTGCAGATGGTGCGCCAGCTCCGATTGATCCGCGACAAACACGTCTTCGGCGTTGGGGAACGGCAGCAGGCCTTCGGGGATTTTGGTGTAGTCGGGGGTTTGGTTTTCGCTCATTCGATACAGTCCTTTGTGGTGTTGGCGTGGCAATGTAGAAGGTGTGCTCAGTGTGAGTCGGTTTTTTTAGCGACGCAGCCTGGCGAATCGGATTCAATTCGGATCATGCCGACATAAGCGGAAGGGCCTCCGTCGTAATCCCAACTCACCGGACCACCCACACTCACCAGATCGTAGATGTTGCTTTCGCCCAACACTTTGTAAGTGCGGCGATCATACAAACGGAAGAACGCCGGGAATTCCCAAGAGCCAGGCCAAGTCTCAGACACCGTATCGTCGGGGTGGGTGTTGGAATGAAAAAAGCCGGGCAATACCCAGTACGGCCTGAATTGCTGGAGCCAATAGCAACCGTTGGGGCTGAACTGCGGTTCATGGGACGGCTCGGCCAAGGCTTTTTCCCACCATTGCGACGCCATCCACAACGCACCCCAAGAGGTGACGCAGAACAGCAACGCCGCGAGGATGGATTTCTCCCGACGCAGATGGCGGGCGCTGACAATCCGTTGCATGAAGACATCCTGTCGCAAAAAGTCGGCAATTGTGCAGGTTCCGGGTCGACAGGCAAAGGGGGGGAGCCCAAAAGCTCCCACACACGCACCTATGTAGGAGCTGCGGAACGCTGCGATCTTTTGATGTTGATGTAGGGGGGGCAAAAGATCGCAGCCTCGTTGCACTCGTCAGCTCCTACAGGGGGTGCAGTGGGATGGGGACTACCCCTTTGGGGGTACTCACTCTGAGTGATAGGAAGTTTTGCCACGATCCGCATACTGGTCAGACACGGCGTTATTCACCTGAAGGTCTGACGATGCGATTAGAACTTGTACAAATGGCGGCGCGCGATGGCGATACCGCTTACAACCTGGAGCGCATTCTGCGAGCGATCGCCGACAGCGCGCCGGGCAGCGATATCGTGATGTTCCCCGAGTCGTCCATCACCGGTTTTCTCGACCACGACAATATTGCCCGACTCGCCGAGCCGGTGGACGGCGCGAGTGTCCAGACGATTTGCGCCGCTGCGCGGCAGCACGATGTCGCGGTGGTTGTCGGGTTGATCGAACGCGAGGGCGAGCGCTTCTACAACACCACGTTGCTGATCACCCCCGAGGGCGTGGCGCTGACTTATCGCAAGACTCACCTGTGGGTCGGCGAGCCCGGGCTGGTGTATCCCGGCGATCGATTTGCCACGGTGCAGTGGCGCGGAGTGCGCATCGGCCTGTTGATCTGCTACGACATTGAGTTCCCGGAAAGCGCTTGCGCGCTGGCGGCGCTCGGCGCGCAGTTGATCCTGATCACCGACGGCAACATGGAACCTTACGGCCACCTGCACCACACCGCCGTCGCCGCGCGTGCCCAGGAAAACCAGGTGTTTGCCGCCATGGTCAACCGCGTGGGCGAAGGCGTTGGCGAAGTGTTCGCGGGCGGTAGCAGCGTCGTCGACCCGTTCGGCAGACGCCTGTTTGAAGCTGGCGCGCAAGAATCCCGGCACGTTGTGGACCTGGACCTGACACAGATCGCACCGTCGCGCGCGCTCTATGACTACCGCGCAGAAAAGCGCTTGAAACTGGCCGCTGCGGTCACTGAACACCCGGACGGTCGCCGCGAGCTGTTGATTCCCTGAGTGCTGAAACCCTCTCGCTTTCCAAATAAAAACAACATCGCGGCGGACTGCCAATCGATGGCCGATTCGCCAGGAGCTCCCCATGAAACTCAAGCGTTTGCTGCACCTTGGCTTGTTCACTGTCTGCGGGTTGGGCGCAGCAGTCAGTTGGGCCCAGGGCCCCACGGTCAACTTCTACAACTGGTACGACTTCATCGCCCCCGAAGCCCCCAAAGATTACGAGAAGGAAACCAGCACACCGGTGCTGCTCGACACCTTCGACAGCGCTGAAGTCATGCAAAGCAAATTGATGGTCGGGCGCAGCGGCTACGATGTCGTCGTGGTCACCAACAGTGCGCTGCCCAACCTGATCAAGGCTGGCGTGCTGGCAGAACTCGATAACAGCCAGTTGAGCAACCGCTCAAATCTTGACCCCGACATCCTCGCCAAAGTGGCACAGAACGACCCCGGCAATCGCTATTCGATTCCTTATTTGTGGGGCACCACGGGGATCGGCTACGACGTTGACCAGATGAAAAAAATCTTCGGCGACGAGACACCAGCGGACTCCTGGGACTTGATCTTCAAGGAAGAAAACATCAAGAAGCTCAGCCAGTGCGGCGTCGCCATGCTCGATTCGCCCGGCGAAATCATCCCGATCGCCTTGCACTATCTAGGCTTGCCGCCCGACAGCAGCAACCCGGATGACTACGCCAAAGCCGAAGCGCTGCTGCTGAAAATCCGCCCCTACATCACCTATTTCGACTCGTCGCGGTTCATCACCGATCTGGCCAACGGCAATATCTGCGCAGTGGTGGCGTGGTCCGGCGGCGTGTTCGACGCCAAGACCAACGCCGAGCGCGCCAAAAACGGTCGGAACCTGGCCTATCGCATCCCGCGTGAAGGCTCCTCGGTGTGGATGGAAACGCTGGTGCTGCTCAAGGACGCGCCGCACCCGCAGCAGGGCCTGAACTTCATCAACTACATGATGCGCCCCGAGGTCATCGCCAAGAGCTCGAACTACCTGGGCTACCCCAACGGCAACAAAAGTTCGCTGACCTACGTCGAGGAGAGTTTGCGCAACAACCCGGACGTCTACCCGCCGGCCGCGACCCTGGCGACGCTGTTTCCTGCGCAGCCGTTGCCGCTGAAGATCGAGCGCATTCGTACGCGGGTCTGGAGCAAAGTCAAAAGCGGCACCTGAGCCCGCGGGAAAAAACTGCTTGCCTCAGGGCAAGCAGCGCGCGGAGATCCATTGACGGCTGTAGGCCAACACGCTCTGCGCAATGGCCGTCGGGAAGTGGATAAAACCGTGGGGGCAGGACGGCAGCATGTACATCTCGACGGGTGCCGATACTGCCCAGCGTTTGGCGATCTCTAGGGTGTCGTCCCGCAGTGGGTCCAGTTCACCGGCAAACAACAACGCCGGCGGGAAACCGCTGAAATTGCCATACAGCGGTGACAGCGGCGGCTGGCGACGCTCTTCGTCACTCAGCCCCGGCGTCAGCAGGCGCAGCGCTGGCACGATGCCTGGGCCATCGAGCAGCAAGGTTTCAGCAGGCGCCGTGCGCACGCTCGGCGTGCCGGTCAGATCGTAGACGCCGTAATAGAGCAGCGCGCCGCTGATGCGTTGCAGCAGTTCGGGCGATGTTTGCAGCGCCAACAACGTCGCGGCCGCCAGATGCGCCCCGGCCGATTCGCCGACCACCACCACAGGCAAATCGGCAAACGCTGGATCGCGCAGCAACCCGCGCGTGGCATGCAGGCAATCTTCCAGCAGGCCTTCAATCGGTGTCGACACGGCGAGCCGGTAATCGACCGAGACCACCACGACCTCGCAGCTGTCGACGATGGCAAGGTTGAAGTTGTCGTTCATCTGCGCGTTGCCGATCACCCAGCCGCCGCCATGAAAATCCAGCACAACGCCTTTGGCTTTGCCCTTGGGCCGGATGATCCGCACGGCGACGGGAACGGCGCCGCCCTCGATCATCTTTCGTTCAGCGCTCAGGCCATGCTTGGGCAGGGGGCTGGGGCTAACCAACTGACTGGCGCGCAACAGCGCCTGAATCAGCCGTGGCGTGGTGCGATTGCGGATGCGAAAACGCGGCAACCAGGCGAGCTTCTTGTTGAACTCGCGTACCTGCGCCAACTCCCGTTCGCCCTGCGGCCAAGGTGCCGGGTTACTCCCTGTAAAGTCGGTCATCAGCGGTTCTTGAGCAAAATGGAAAAATTCAACGCGGCGGCCACACACAACCACGCCAGATAGGGAAACAGGATCAAGCCTGTAATCACGTCAAGTTGCAACGCCATGACCACCATGGCCGCCACCACCAGCCACAACAACGCCAGAATGACCATCGCGGCCAAGACTTGGTGGGCGCCAAAAAACACCGGCGTCCACAAGGTGTTCAGCGCAATCTGCGCGGCCCATAACGCCAGCACCACCTGGCTCCCCGGGATCAGGGTCAAGCGGTAACCGGCCCAGGCCAGCAGCAGGTAAATCAGCGTCCAGGCCACGGGAAACGCCCAGTTCGGCGGGGTGAAGCGCGGTTTGACGAGGCCCTCGTACCAGGCGCCCGGTTTGAACATGACACCGGTGGTCGCCGCTGCGGCGCAGGCCAGAAGGAAAATGAAAAAGGTCATCGCCAGTCCTTAGCTGAAGTCAGCTGTTGGGGGAAGCCAAGCCGTGTCGGCCGTTAAACAGATGACGCCCCGTGACGCAAAAAGTTTTGCCGTGAGCGACGACTGTTTTTACGCCGGGCGTTGCAGTTGAACTAAAAGCTGACTGGCTCGTCAGGATATTATCTCCATCACACACGGGTGACCCCATGCACAATTTTCTGCTCGAATATCTGTTCAACGGCGAGCCGCGCCGCCATGTGCTCGAAGTCAAACAGGCGCACCTCATCGAACACGAGGCCGCGCTGCACCTGCTGGAACTGCACGTCGGCGACGCCGAAAACGGCCTGATCATGCCCCCGGCGGACGCCACGCCGGAGCAGATTGTGCAGCAGGCGGAGGTCGTCGGGATCACGCAGGTTCGGGTGGTCAAGCAAACGGTTTGAGGGCTTGCCTCAAGCCGCCGTTGGTTTGCGGCGTCACGCACGAACGGTGCGAGGCGGGCGTTTGTACACGCATGAGTTGAGGGTCGAGAGCATCGTCTCTACAAAAGCTCGGGTATCAGGAAAACCATCGCATCATCGAGGATGGTTTTGCCCGGGTATTCATGCGCAAAGCGCTGCCCTGTATCGCGTAAATGCGGGTGATCTGTGTCTATCGGTGCTTTTTCCAGGTTGCTACGGTCGCATTCCCTGAATTTCGATGAGGCAACCATGGATCTCACCGCCATCCCTTTTGGTACCACCGATTGGTCAACCATCGAGCCCGTGGCGCACGCCGGCGATACCGGCACAGCTTATTGGCGCACCTGTCAGTTCGGCTCGACGCGAGTACGGATGGTCGAATACAGCCCCGGTTACCTGGCCGATCACTGGTGCTGGCGAGGGCACATTCTGTTGTGCCTGGAGGGGCAGTTGCAGACAGAGCTGGAAGACGGCCGACAGTTCACCCTGACGGCGGCCATGAGCTACCAAGTAGGCAATGATGCCGAAGGCCATCGTTCGTCCACCGCCACCGGCGCAAAATTATTCATCGTGGATTAACCAAAACCCCGACCTGTAGGAGCTGCGGCACGCTGCGATCTTTTGATCTTGATGTGAAAAATCAAAAGATCGCAGCCTCGTTGCACTCGACAGCTCCTACAGGGTTTTGGGTTCGGCGCGCGCCCTGTCTGTTCAGGATCAACGTGCCCCGGCACCGCCTCGAGGGCGTTTATTCAATGACGGGATACCACGTTGCGTAGTTGTCATTGAAGGCGTTCAGCAAGGGAAATTCTTCGTTGCGAACACCCTCTACGACGGCGTTTTTGCGCTCGAAGGCTTCGCTCATGTGTTTTTGGCAAAGGTCTTTAGGCACATAACACAGGCCATGCCAACGATGACGCCAGGCCAGCAACTGCCGATCATTTTCAACGATGTACACCGTTTTGCTCAGTGACTTGCGCAGGCGAGGGGCCGAGTCGCCTTTGAGCGACCTTGGCACACGAACCTCCTGCCCAAACACGTCCCACCCGGCCCACTGGCTGTAGAAGCGCAAGCGCGTGTCGTTGTTGACCGAGAGAAATTCGTAGTAGGCAATGCCGGGCTTGGGTTGGGCGATTTCGCAATAACGGCGCATCAGCGTCGTAGAAATATTGGCGATCATGTCATCAGAAAGGTGGTTAACCACCTTCTGAAAATGATGGAGATTGTTAAAGCCGAATTCTTTGCTGAGATGGGTCAGTCGCTGGCAATACGTGTACTCGCCAATCACAGAAACTTTGGCAAGCAACTTCAAATCATCCAGGCACTGCGCGGCATTCGAACGGTTCATAGCATCACTCCTTTAGCCAAATCGAAGACGTGCCTCGACCAGCATGCTGCTTGCAGTGGCTAAACAAGTGGGGAAGTTCACTTGGATTTTTCGTATTTCCCATCGCAGCAGGGAGGCTACTTGTGCCTTCGCGAGATGAAATCATAAAGCGCCTGCGCAAGTAAACCGTCAGGCGAGCTGCAATCGCCAAGACTGCCAGCCGAGGCATAAAAAAACCGCGCCTACTCGCTAGACGCGGTTTTTCGCTTAAGCCCTTCAGGCACTCACAGCGCCCACATTCGCACCAGCGCAAACTCCAAGTCGACAGTGATGCACTCGCGGCCAGCGACCCATTCGTCCTCGCGAAGGCGCCGGCCGGTATTGGTCTCGCGCTCACCTTTGGCAATCACCAGAATAAACAGCCGGGTAGGGCACTCGAACGCATTCAGCCGTTCAACATCCGCCCGCACCGACCAGTCACCGTCCAGGCACTTGGCGTATGAAATGTCGCCCAGGCATTTGACTTCAGCGACCATCGACGGCTTGCCGTCTTCACCCAATGCATAGAGATCCGCTTTGCGTCGATCGCCGATTGGCAGGTCCGTCCAGATTTCCAACTCATGGTTGAACCAGGCATGAAGGCTGATCTGGGCTTGAATCCAGTGTTCCCGACAGCTGCTGAGTTGCAGGACCTGCTCAAGGCTTTTTTCCATGTCGTGAAAGGCTCGTCCGAATAAGTCGAGCCATTGGGTGGTATTCATTCTGCACTCCCTGTGTCATCAAAATAGAGGCGCGATTATGGACGAGAACAATCCCCAACACCTCATCCGGTAGGAGCAAGGCTTGCCCGCGAAGGCGTTTAATCAGCCAGCATCGCCATTGCCTGATTCACCGCCTTCGCGGGCAAGCCTTGCTCCTACAGATAGCGTGTGCCCATGGCTCCGCCATCCCTGGCGCACAGCCATCCCACCTCCAACATGGACAAATCACGCACCCCACGGCCCAATCGCGCAGCCATTTCGCTTCAAAGCAAAACTGTCATATTCAGTATCACTTGCTTACCCATAGTGACCAGCCCAACGCTTATTCAATGAGGCTGCACTGTGTTTCAACGTCTTCTGTGTTCGCTGTCCGTACTGAGCCTGTCCATCGCCGCCGCCCATGCTGCCGAGTCCGTGCCGCTCGACACGCCGCGCCTGCAAGGCATCGACAACTTCCGTGACATCGCCGGCATCAGCACCGCGTACACCACGGCGCACGACGGCACGATGCGCAGCGGCGTGTTCTACCGCTCCAACGCGCTGACCCCGACGGCATCCGACTTGGCGACCCTCAACAGCCTCGGCATCAAAGCCATCTACGACCTGCGCACGCCCAGCGAAATCGCCGCCACCCCCGACACCCTGATCAGCGGCGCGACCTACCAGAACATCGACATCATCGGTAGCACCACCTCTGGCTCGAACATCACCAACATTTCCTTCAAAAGCGCCGCCGACGCCATCGCCATGATGGAGCAGACCAACCGTGCCTTCGTCAGCGACGCCGGCATGCGCAGCCAGTTCGGCAACCTGTTCAACGCACTCGCCAGCGTCGACGCCGCGCAACTGTTCCACTGCACCGCCGGCAAAGACCGCACCGGCTGGACCGCCGCCGTGTTGCAGAGCATCGCCGGCGTCGATAACGCGACCATCATGGCCAACTACCTTGCGACCAACGACTACACCGCCGCCCGCGTCGCCGCCACGTTGAAGGCGATGCCACCGAGCATGGCTGCCGTCTACGGCCCACTGCTCGGCGTGCAGGCCAGCTACCTGCAAGCCGGCCTCGACGAAGTCACCGCGCAATACGGCACCATGGACAACTACCTCAAACAAGGCCTCGGTTTGTCGCAGGAAACCATCTACGTCCTGCGCGGCAAACTCGTCGAATACAACAGCCTGCCGGGGCAGGCCGGGCTGATCGGCAACGCCGCTGCCGGTGCCGAACTGCTCCGCCAATTGCAGAACACCGAGCTGTCCGGTACCTACAGCGCCTACAACTACTACCTGCAATCGGCGATCGACGCCGGCACCCTCGGCGGTGTCGAATCCCAAGTCGGCGGCCAGGTACACGCCGACGCCGCCAGCTACCTGCTGCGCCAAAACGCGATGATCGAACAAGCCGCCGCACCGTTCGCCAGCGGCAGCGACCTCAAAGTCGGCCAATATCGCCTCTGGACCACCGCGCTCGCCGGCTACCTCGGCACCGACGGCTCGGCCCATGCCGACAGCAGCAACGAACACAGCCAAGGCCTGATGGTCGGCATCACCCAACGGTTCAGCGAACGACTCAGCGCACGCGGCGGTTTCGGCTACAGCAAAGGCACCGTCGGCGGTGCGGGTGGCGAAGCCGACATCGACTTCACCTTCCTCAACGTCGGTGCCCGTTACGGCTTCACCAGCCTGGAACAAGGCCTGTTCCTCGACGCCAACGCCAGCGCCGGCTACATCGACTACGACAGCAAACGCGACCTCGGCGGCGGCCTCGGCACCGCGAAGGGCAACACCCACGGCAACCTCACCGGCGCCACGTTGGCCCTCGGCTACCGCGCCCCGGTCAACGGCATGATTTTCGAGCCAAGCCTCGGCTTGCGCGTCAGCCACCTCGACCTCAACGGCTTCAAAGAGAAGGGCAGCGAACTCTCGCTCGACGTCGACGACAACACCGCCACCCGCCGCAGCGCCGTCGCCAACCTAAACGTAGGTTTCGCGCCCGTGGCGATGGGCAGTTGGCAACTGGTGCCGGGCGTACAAGTTGGCTACGAACGCACACTGGGCGATAACGAAGTCGACAGCCAAAGCCACCTGCTGGGGCTCGACATCGAACAACGCGCCGCTTTCGACAATCGCGACCAATTCAGCGGCGGGGTAAACGTCATGGCCAGCCTCGGCACCCTGAGCCTGGGCGCAGAAGTGGGCGCCAACGGCGGCGGCGACAGCCACGGCTTCAATGGCGGCCTCAAGGCGAGCTACGCGTTCTAAAACAGACCGGGGTCAAGGACGACCCCACTCCAAAAAACACCAAAGGTTTTGTGATTTGCCATTAATCCCTGGCACAGCAAAAATCCCTGTGGGAGCTGGCTTGCCAGCGATTTGGCCAGCACAGCCAACCTCTTCATTACCTGACCCACTGCCATCGCTGGCAAGCCAGCCCCACAGGTTTCGTGAAATGCCATCAATCTAAATCACACCACAAATCCCTGTGGGAGCTGGCTTGCCAGCGATTTGGCCAGCACAGCCAACATCTTCATTGCCTGATCCACTGCTATCGCTGGCAAGCCAGCTCCCACAGGTTTTATGGAATGCCATCAATCTCGATCACCCCTCAAATCCCTGTCGGAGCTAGCCCTGCTAGCGATGGCGCCCGAACAGACAACATCACCCCCAACAGACTCACCACGCCGCCCACGCACATACGTCGGACTCATCCCATAAGCGTCCTGACAGGCTGGAAAAGATCTAGGCGATAGAGTCGACGTCGAAATGGCGAGGAGCGCCAATGACGTGTCCATGCTGACGACGCGTCCGCTCAACGAGCAGGCATGGAAATGCTGATTGAGCACTGCCTTTTCCCACGCTTCTATAGGCTTTACCGTCAACGAGGGCCTTCCTTGTTTTCAGTACAACCAGGATAAATGGTGCAGCTCTTCCCATCCGGCATGATGAAGCTGCTGAAGTCCTTGTCGTTGCCATAGCAAAATGCGTACGGATCTTTGAACCCTTTACCCATACAGCGTTTCCAGCCATTAGGCACTTTGACCCAAGTGTCTCTGATGGCGGGTTTTTCCTCATCAGCGAGATTGATTTTCAGCCGTACGGTGTTTCCTGGCAGTTGATCCAGGGTAAACGCGGCAGAAGGCTTGCCGGGTATTGGCTTTCCAGCCTGATCGTATGTTTTACAGTCGAGAATTTTTGTCAGACGACGCAAACCACCCACCGTTCGAAACATCCACTGGCATTGGCCAGAAAACTCGCTCTCGCCGGCAGTGTTGAAGACGCCTTTGTCCATGCTCAAGAGATCCTCGCGCACGGAAATTCCCGCCGAGTCTCTTCCCATGTCTCCGAAATCATCACCATAGGTAGCGTTGATTTCGAGGTCTATCTGATAGATCACCAACTCACAGCCTTTACTGACTCGCCGTATTTCAATCTGCGAATCCGGTTTATATGCCTTCCGCCACTCACGGTTGAATTGCGGATTCAGATTGTCGCGCTTAGCCAAGTCGCACTTTTGGCCTTTAGCGGGCACGTACCATACCGTCGCGACGTATGCGAAATTCTTCGGCAGATCTGCGGTGAAAGTGAAGGTGTTCGATTTATCAGGCGCCGTGGTCGTACAGCCAACCAACAACGTCATGCAACTCGTGAAAGTCAGAGCTAGAACTGCACTCTTCATGGTCTCTCCTTGAACGACAAATTTCCTGTGCAAGTCTCGCGCTGCCAGCAGAGTGATCCTCATTAATGCGATCGAACTGTGATGCTGCCGTCTCGGCGTTAGGAAGGAAGCTGATAGTTAGATGCCTGCAAACGCGATCGACGAGGAAGTGAAACGGCTCTGGCTCCTTCCAGCCCAGCAAGCCTGGCTAGCATCTCGGTGTGCTCGATTATCAGAACGCGACGGATATTAACAAACTCCACAGCCGCGCTAGCCGTCTCAGATTGAGGAATGTTCAGCCACGCAGGACTGGCTGTTTCTGGCTGCTCACCAAGATAGACGTTTTCAGTGAATGGTGATTGCTATCGGATAAATCCCCTCACCAAAAACTGCATTCCAAACATCCAACAAGCTCACCCCCGAGCCCGAAACTCCGCCGGACTCACCCCATAAGCCCCCTGAAAATACTGACAAAACCGCCCCACATTACTAAACCCAAACCGCAACGCCACCTCCGTCACCGACCCCGCATCCCGCTGCTTCAACACCTCATAAGCCCGCTCCAGCCGCACCTGCCGCTGATACCCCACAATCGACATCCCGACAAACCGCCGAAACCCTTCCTGCAACGCCCGCTGACTGACATTGCTCAAGCGCGCCAGATCCACGCCACTGACCAATTGCTCCGGATGCGCCTGGATAAACTCCACTGCCAACTTCACATGTCGCGGCGCAACCATCGCCGTCGGCCGTCGCAATGCTTCGGAAAAGTTATGCGGCCACGCCTCCAGCACCGCATCAATCAACATCTCGCGCAACCGCGACGGCATCAACGTCCCGCTGTTGATCAACAAATCAAACTCCGTCCCCGTTGCCAGATCAATCAACGCCTTGATCCCCTGAAACGCCGCCGAATCCAGATTCACACTCGGCTCAAACACAATCCTCTCCAGAATCGGTTTACCCAACAGCGCCGCCAACCGCTCAGTGAGCTGATGCCGATTGATCGACATCCCGTGATGCGCGTGACCATCAAAAAAGCGCATCGAGCGGATATCAGCCTTATCGATTGCCAAACCAACCTGGCAAACGCCGATGGACTCGGTCGCGTGGTTGAACACAATCTTGCCGGCCGTGGGGATGACGAACGTGATCTCATCCTGTGGGTCGGGGAAGGCAACGGTGAAATCCCCGCGGTAATGCATCCGCCGAAAACTCACCCCCTCATGCCGCCCATAAACTCCACCAATGATGATGTTCGCCGGCAGCGGCGGATTGTCCGCATAGCGATTACCGAACAACTTCGAAAAAAGTGCACCGAAGTCGTCCGAACGGAGGTTGTCGGAGCGCAGGATGATTTGCTGGCGAACGGGAGACGGAAACACCTTGGCGGCACCTTCGGTTGGGGGCTCTAGGACAGGGGTGTGGGGCAGGGCGCCGAGAAGACTAGCAAAGGTAATATGACGAGTTTGTGACAGCCTGAAACATGCCGTAACACCGCCGCACCACGTTTAAGCAAAGGACACTCGGCAGGCCATGGCCGACATGGCAACCTGCTCGCCACTGTACTCAGCGAGCAAACAAGGGCCCCGCGCCAAGCCCCAGGCCCTGTTTGACCCGCCCTGAAAGCCCAAAAAACATTGGAGCGGCAATGCAAGCCAACACGCAAACACTCCCCATCACGCTGACCCCGGAACTCGACTTCGACCAAAACGCCGCCAGCGCTTTCGGCGAATCGCTGACCGGCGAATACACCCAAGCCACGCCATTCCCGCACATCGTCATCGACAACTTCCTGCAAGCCGACGTCATCGCCAGCATCCGCGAACACTTCCCGGTCGAACCGACCAACAACGAACAAATCTACGAGCGCGGCTACAAAGGCCAACTCAAACGCCAGATCAGCCCCAACGCCTGCAGCCCGTACCTGAAGAACGTCTTCAACACCTTCAACTCCGCACCGATGCTCGAATTCCTCGAAAAACTCACCGGCATACAAGGGCTGATTCCTGACCCTTATTTCGCCGGCGGCGGGTTGCACGAAACCAAAACCGGCGGCTTCCTGGGCGTGCACTCGGATTTTCGGCTGAACAAAAAGCTCAACGTTGAGCGACGGTTGAACGTGATCATTTACCTGACCGAGGACTGGCAGGAGTCGTACGGCGGCAACCTGGAGCTTTGGGATGTGGGGATGAAGAAATGCCTGAAGAAGGTGCTGCCGGTTTACAACCGGTGTGTGATTTTTAATACGGACAAGGACAGTAACCACGGGCATCCGGAGCCGTTGACTACGCCGGAAGGGGTTACGCGGCGGTCGATTGCGCTTTATTACTACACGGCGAGTGGGGTGGGTGGGGAGCCGGGGCAGAGGAATAAAACGCACTATAAGCCGCGGCCGAAGGATCGGTGGAGCGTGACGTACTACGTGGAAAAACTGTTTAGGAAGAAGGGGTGAGTGGCCGCTAGTTCAAGGACGCGGCCATATCTGTTATGCGGGGGAGTAGCTCCCGCTAGGCCTCCTTTCGGCCATTTTCGGTCAGTCGGGACAGACTAAATTTTGACTGATCTGAAGAGGGCTCCGCAGCGATTTTAGGCGAAGCTACGAATGCGTTCGAGCTAGGGCCGGGGCTCAGTCGTGACCGGATTCACCATAGTCGTTATTCGCAGCCATGCACCCCTCGCGAGCTCCCAAGTGACTTCTTCGTTCGTTTTTCGATGGCTTATGGCCGTGCGGCTGGCATGCTCAGGTTTTCACGATAGTAAGGACGCGCGACATGCTCGGGGCTTTATTCAAGGTTTTAAGTTCATGGCCTTTCAAAGCCACAATCAAGCTAGCCAAAGGAAAAATGCACGGTGGTCTGATCAGTGCTTTTGCAGCCATGCAGGCGCCAATTCCCCCCAAAATCATTGGCGAAATCGACGCAATGTGGGCCCATGCCGAGCAGTTTTTTCCTTCATTCCCCGACTGGATCATGGAGCACGATGAAAAGGCTTTGGCTGCTAACGCCTTGGTATTTTGGGCGGTAGAGTTGGTGGACACAGACAAGAAATATGCTGCTGTACTGCTCTCGGCAGCAGGTTTTTGCGTTTATGACGTTGATCAAGCCAAGTTTACCAACGATCCTCGGTTTAACCTCATGATGCGCGTTGCTGCAACGGTTGCTCAGGGTAAGGGGTTGGATTTTTACAGCAATCTCTTGGAAACGGATGAGCCGTTTTAACCAAGCGTCTATTATTCGTAGACGCAGCAACTTTTTGGCATTGCTTTGCGCACACTCACGGCTAAAAATCTGGCATTGATTTTGACTGCTCATTAAAGAAAGGAAAGGATCTCTATGTATTTTCTTCTGTCGTTATTCGCGGCGATCGTTCTTGCTATCCCTACATATGGCGCATCGCTCTTAGTTTTTTTTCTAGTAAAAAACTGGTTCGATACTAAAGCGGCAAATCACATTCTCAACGTGATTTCCAGAAGCGTCAAAACCCAGGAGAGCCAAGAGCTTTACCACATCAACAAAGCTGCCATCAGGAAAGCGTTCACCATGCTTTCTGCAAAATACGAAGAAGAAACCAGCCATGGGCTCACATTTTTTTCGGGCATGGTTAAGCACCCTATGCACACCGACACCATTAGTGTCTTTGTTGTGTATTCGCCTAGGAATGGAACAAAGAACAAAATAGAAATAAGCACTAAGGTATTTCAACCTCTGACTACCGCGTCATTAGAGGACGGCTCATTCTTGGCTGCTTTGTTAAAGCCCCGCTCGACCTTTTGATAGCTCCAAGAACTCTCGACTACAACAAAAGCTCTTTCCAGTAGGCTTTTTGTGCGCAATTTAACGAAAGTGTCGTTATGCGCAGTCTCGTTCGCCTACCTTGACTCGGCTTCGCAGCTAGATAGCGCCGGCTGCGAGATCGAATAATTGGGACATAAATCCCTTAGCTGTTCGCTGGATGAAAGTCCGCCGGCTATGACCGGCCGGTATGAGTCGATTTCGGTCAGTTGCGACAGGCAGAAATCGGCCAAAAGCGTACACTTAGCCGACCGACTTCTGTCCCTAGAACAGCATGAGTAGTAACCATAATCAGCTGACAGCTGCGCGTTGCCACCGGTGGCGATAGGCGAGCAATGTTGCCAAAGTAGTATTCCTACCACCCACCAGCTAACCTGCAAATCTTAGGAAATCAGTCATGGACGCCCCGAGATGCAGCCACCCAAGAAATACTCTGTTGTTTTGGTCGATTTAGATGGGGGGCACACGCTCTATCCGATGAAGGAATGGTGCCGTCAGAATCCTAATGAAGCACCACCTATCGATCCAAACACGAATTCTCAGCAGCTTCGTCGTGCATTCACTCGAATGGGATGGGTCACTGAAGAAACTGAAACACAGGTTCTGGTCCTGCATCCCGGCACACCTAAAACAGCTATTCAAGCCATCGAAGACGAAGACCTGACTCTTGGAGACGAAGACACGCCAGATTCAGATCGAGAGACAGTTTTTGAGCTGGAATGGCAGCTACGCGACTTCATATCTCACAACATCGAATCACTGAAACTGGAAGATAAATCCCTTCGCCTCTATGTCGACCCTCTAGGTCGTGATGGAGTTGAATACCCTACCGATGTTGGGCCAATCGACATACTCGCACTTGATTCAGATGACGCGTTCGTGATTTTTGAACTGAAACGTGGACGTGTGGCAGATCGTGCCATTGGTCAGATCAGCCGCTACATGGGCTGGATCAAGAAGAACCTTGCGCACGGGAAGATGGTGAAGGGCGTCATCGTCGCGAAATCCATCAGCTCAAACCTACGTCACGCTATCGTGGCAGTTCCTAATGTCTCGCTTTTTGAGTATGAAGTAGCGTTCAGCCTGAACCAAATCTTTGAAGCAGATGAACCAATGTCACATGAAATATGAGGAGTGATAGCTCCAACTTTTGTAGACCAGCAATTGGCCGCTACTGGACGTTAGATGCCGTGCGTGGGTTACCGCTATAGGCTCAAGACATTTTCGACGCAGCGGTACTGGCCTAATGCCAATGCTAATAAGATAAATGATTTACCCTGACTATCGGGTTACGTTGGGCGTGGGCGTTTTCTGCCAAGGATAAGGAGTGACAGGTATGGCAAAGCAGCTTAGTGAAGCATCCCTGCGCAAGGTCGCCCGTGAAGAGCTGGAGGTCCTTGAAGGGATTATTGATTACGCCGAGCATATGATCCGTGAAGGCGATTTGGCTTACCGGAATCTTAAGCGCAACGCCTACGGCAAGGCACTGGTGATCGAGCGTGAGAAAGAGGGGGTTGCTACATTCCGGCTGGGTATTGACTCGCTGGTGTACCCCAAAGCCAGCTCGGGCTATGCCACTCCGCACTCACCGGTGGGCCGTCTTTGCGCCGTGGCAGGAGTCGGTTTTGAGAGCTTTTCCAAAGCCTGGGGTGATTACCGGGTCACTGAGGCCCGCCAGTTTCGTCGCCATGATTTGGAAGAACTGGAGCGTCATGCACGCAACTTTCTGGCGGTGGGCGTGGAGAATGCTAACGGCCAGGGAAAGGTCATGGATCTGCGAGCCTTTTTGACAACGGCTAATTTAGCAGGCAAGCAAACCACCTTGCCGAGTAAAAAGCCTGCAAAGACCGAGAGTGTGGAGAAGCCTGTCGCCGTTTTGCTCCCCACTGGCAAGGAGCTGCTCGAACCTGCGAAGGGAACAACCAACGAAGCCGGGCTGCTAAACACACCGGTGACAGAGGTTCTTGTTGTTACACACCCACCAGAAGATGGGCAGCCGGCAGACGTGCCAGTAGAGCTGACACCGTCCGTGCCTGCCGCACTGCGGCTGCAGATTCTCGATGACGAGGAAGAAGATTCGGCACTGGCGATTACCGATCTCGATGATGTGGACGATGAAGTTGGCGGCGAGCTAATTGAGCGGATGAGCCTGGATGAGCACTTTTTTCTGAATCGAACCCCGAATCAGGACAAGATCATTTCCCGGGAGCCGGTTGGGCCGATGTGGGTCGAGGGCGTTGCGGGCTCTGGCAAGACCTCGGCGGCGCTCGGGCGGACCAAGATGCTCTGTGACTTCAACTCGAATGAAGTTACGGATCGTGAGACGTTCCGGTCCATTCTCGGCGACGATTTCGACTACTGGGAAGGGGAGTTTGCCGGCAAGTTCTCCCAGGACGGCAGCGTCGGCTTTGTGCGCACTGCCGAGCTGATCCAGTACCTCAAGCAAACCTGCAGCCGTCTAGGTATGCCCGGTTTACCGGTGCTTGAGTATCACGAGTTGCGCTCCAAGCTGCGCAGCTATCGCCATCTGGAGTCTTCGGGCGGTACTGGCAAACGCTTCAAACACAGCAGCGACGAGGGGCATTCTCTGACCACCACGCTGGCTTGGCTCAATGCCGCCCGGCTTGCGCTGGCGCGGGTGATTGCCGCCGACTTGCAGAAACTGCTGGTTGAGGTCGAAAGTGAGCAACTGCAACGGTTTACTGCCCAGCAGCGCAGTCAGTTTGCCGCTGCCCGCCAAGCGCTTGCAGCCAGCGTTAATGAACTGGTGCAAGAGCTGCTCTCGCCTTTGGCTGCGGAGCGAACCTTGTATCGGTTGGGGGCCAAATTGTTGGAGAGGATTCAGGCGCTGGCTCAGCGAATCCTGGGTCCGGCAACCCTGAGTATTCATGTAGGGGAGTACATGGCCTATGGCGAGGGCATTCCGGAGCTGGCGCAAAGGCTGGCAGAGTTACCTGTCGATTTGTTCCAGCAACCCAATCAGGTTTTGGTGCTGTACAGGGCAAGTGTTGTTGAGGGGGCCGAGGCATTGCCCTGTGTATCGAGCAGTTGTTACCAGTTCCTCTCGGCGGATAACCAGCCCTTGTCCTTCAATGATGCTGTACAGGCCTCACTCTCGGGCACGAGCGTCCGCGCTCTGCTGCCATCGTTAGTGAGTGGTGACGGGTATGAGACCAAATTCATGCCTGTCAATGAGCTGTTCATTGTGCTTGGTACGCCCAAGTCCCTGCTCTACCTGGACGGTGAGGTGCTGAAGTGGTTGAGGGTCAGCAGTGGTATCGGTAGTCAGGTGTTGCCTGGTGAGGATGAACAGGCCCGTACTTCGGTGCTTAAGATATTCCGGCAGGCGGCGTTGGACCATCTGGCCAAGCCGCTGAAGAACTTCGCGGAGCTGTATGCAAAGGCGCTGTATGAATACGCCGACAGCTTCCCTGATGCGGCCATTGCATGGCAGGTACTGGAGCGTCTTGAAGAGCAACGCCTGTGCGATTCGGATATCGACTTGCTGCTGTGCCTGGCTCACGACCTCAGTGCCGGAGTAACAGCCAAGCTCCCCGCTAGCCTGCGCGAGGCCCCTTTCTATCAGAGCGTGTTTGTCGATGAAGTGCAGGATTTCAGCGAGCAGCAGATCTACTTGATGACCTCCCAGGCTGATCCGCGTTACAGCGCAATCACTGTGGTCGGAGACCGTTCGCAGCAGTTGCTGCGCAACGAGGAAATTCACATCGCGGATTGCTTCCCTATTGGTAAGCGTCCAGAGTTTGTGGCGCTGGATGAGAACCTGCGGCAGAAAGGGCAGCCGGATCTCGCTGCGCTAAGTGCGGTACTGCGGCAGTTGTTCGAGCGCGGAGCCGATACGGATGTACAGCAGCTGGACGCTGCCCTTCTGCATGATCAGGTCAGCGAGCAAGGCGCTTACACGCTGCATGGCTTTGCTCGGCGTGAAGAAGAGTTCAGGTATCTATGCGAGACGATCGCCGCTATCCCTGAAAATCAGTCGGTTGCTGTGGTGTTGCCCGACCAGGAAACCGCCCGGTCTCTGCATGCTTTATGTGCGCAGGAGCTGGAGGGCAGCTTCCGCAAGATGAGCGTATCGGAACAGATTGATCTGTCGAAAAAGTACCTTGTGCACTTCACGTCGGTACTGCATGTGAAGGGGCTGGAGTTCGATGTCGTGCTGTTGCCAATGATCGACCTTTACGACCTTGGTCAGCCGGTATTCCGCAACCGGTTGTATGTAGGTTGTACGCGAGCGAGACAGCAGTTGCTGATGAGTCGGCTGCGCTAGTAAATAACTAAGGATTGAATGAACGATGGAAGCCAACAGCCGTCCTCTGCTGCGAATCTTCGAACCCACGGTGTGCTACCAGATTCCGCTGTTCCAGCGGCCCTATGTATGGAAGCGTGAGGATAATTGGCAGCCGCTCTGGGAGGACTTCGAGCGCCTGCTCGATGTGATGCTGGCTGGTGAGAAGCTGCGCCCGCATTTCCTCGGTGCCGTGGTGCTTGAGCAACTGCGTAATGACACGGGGTCGGTGCAGGGCCGTCAGGTCATTGATGGGCAGCAGCGCTTCACCACCTTGCAGTTGCTGCTGATCGCCGCCCGCGACCTTTGCCGCAGCCGGGGTAGCGAGCGCTTCGCCGGGCGCTTCGAGTCGATGGTCTCCAACAGTGACACGATGGTCGATGACCCGTCAGAGGTGCCCAAATTGTTGCCAACCAATGCCGATCGCCTTGCGTTTGCCTTGGTACATGGCGCGGGCAGCCCGGATGCGTTGTTGAAGCAGGCGAGCAAAAAGGGCGTGGACTTCAGCTACGATCAGGGCATCGTCGGCGCCTACCTGTACTTTTATGGGCAGTTCGAGGAGTGGTTACGGCCGGAGGCTGTAGAAGCCGAAGAGTCGCCGGAGAAACAGCTGGATGCGCTTTGGGCCGTGGTTCGCAATGGCTTGCAGTTGGTGGTGATTGATCTCGGCGAAGACGACGAATCGCAAGTGATCTTTGAGACGCTCAATGCACGTGGTACGCAGTTGCTGCCGGCGGACCTGATCAAGAACTTTCTGTTCCGGCGCGCTCAAAGCGAAGGCGGTGATATCGATACGCTGTACGAAGAGCATTGGGCGGAGTTCGATGGCGAGTTCTGGCGTGAAGAGGTGAAGCAGGGGCGGGAAAACCGTCCACGCATTGACATCTTCATCCGCCATTTCCTGACCCTGGCGATGCGCCGCGATATTCGTGTCGGCCACATCTTTAACGAATACAAGAACTACGTGCAGCACACCGCCGACTGGGGCTCTTGTTTCGTCGAACCGGCCAACTCTGCCAGTGAGCATATGGCGCTGCTCAAGACCTACGCCGAGCATTTTCGCCAGTTCTCTTCGCCCACGGCAGGATCTCGTCTGTCGCGTTTTCTGGCGCGCCTCGTGGTGATCGATACTTCGACGGTTTATCCGTTGCTGCTGCTATGTAGCCAGCGACTGCGTCCGCAGCAGCAAACCGAGTTCGAGGCGATCCTGACGGTGCTTGAGTCCTATCTGTTCCGTCGGATGATCTGTGGCCTGACCACCAAGAACTACAACCGACTATTCCTCGATCTGATTCGTCATCTCGAGCGGGAAAAGCAGATTACGGCCCAGGTGGTCGGTGCATTCCTGCTCTCCAGCGAAGGGGAAAGTGTGCGCTTCCCGAAAGACGGCGAGCTGAGCAATGCGCTACTCGACTACCCGCTGTACCAGTGGTGGCCGCAGTACCGTGTGCGGGCGGTGCTCGAGGCCCTTGAGCGGGCGCTGGCGCATGCCAAAAGCGAGGCTGTCAGCCTACCGACGGGGTTGACTATCGAGCATATTCTGCCTGTGAAGTGGCAGGAGTACTGGCCGCTGCCCGCGGAGGTGCAGAATGATCCCCAGATTAAGGTGGAATTCAGCCAGCGTCGTGATCGAATCAAGCATACGCTAGGCAATCTGACACTGGTGACCAGCAGCCTGAACCCTGCATTGTCCAACTCCGCTTGGGCAGCCAAGAAACCGGAACTCTTGAAATGGAGCAAGCTGAATCTCAGCCGTGACCTGCATGACCATGAAGAATGGTCGGAGCAGGAAATACTCGCCAGGGGAGCGGCGCTGGCGAAGTCTGCGATTCAGATCTGGCCATATCCTGACGTTGATCAGTAGCAACTAGAACGGAAGCATTGTACGCAACCTGCGTTCGGAGGCACTTTACTGGGGGACAGCCTCTGACCGAATGCAGTCGTTCGTTGTTTGGGTAGGAGGCACATCCGGCTAAACGTGAACTGAACCGTGTAGCAATTACAGCCTTAGCATGTTCGAAGCTCTATGGGAGATGAGTGTTTCGCTCTGATTAAACGCAACGCCGCAGGCACGTTTAAATTACACAAACCGTTACGCCACAAAGGCTACAACGCCTTGCGCCGTTGCCTACGCGTACGCCAGAATCCCCCGGCATACACGACTATGGATCGGGCTATATCGTTTCCCCGTCACTGCAAAACAGTGATCGGGTTTGGTAGCCCGTTTCTCGACAACCGTAAGGCACAACCTTAAGTGGTCTCCATTTGGAGGCTCCGTTTTTATGGTGGCCATGCGTGGGGCTCCTTCGTGGAGCGCCGGGGTTTTCTCTGTCTTGACCGGTCTACCAACCCACGTGTGGCCGCCACCCTTCGTTTGGTAGCGAAAGTGACGGCTCTTCATTCTTTCAAGAAAGAGGTGCTGTTATGTTCAAAGTTACTCCAAACCCACCGGACGCCGATCCGATCCCGTACGACCCAACCCTCGAGCCTCAAAAGATAAGAGAGGCGACCGACCGCGCCATCAATTTCTACCTCAACCCCGGCTCACTCAAACTCTCAATCCCATCCCGCAAAACCAGCAAGATCTTCCTCATCGATCCCGCCGTGGACGAAGAAACCCTGCTCCTCGAAGCCTGCGAGTCGTTGGCCGCCGCCAGTGATATGGCGCGTGACATGAGCGATGTCGTCGACAACTCCCAACGCCGAACCATGCTGATGCTGCATCAGGTGATCATGCTGAGTGAGTTGATGGTGAATCGAGTCCTGGATGGTCGCCGCTTGCCGAACTGAGCGCTGCGTCATTGACGGCTAGGCCGCGAAACTCTGTGTAGGAGCTGCCGTAGGCTGCGATCTTTTGATTTGTTTTTGATTGTTGAAGAGCAGATCAAGGGATCGCAGCCTGCGGCAGCTCCTACATGGTGGGGATTCATATTTCTTTTGGAGTGCCTTGATGGGTGCTTGTGGAGTTTCAGTTGATGTCCGAAA
>NZ_RWIL01000164.1:0-92613 GCF_009764635.1 Pseudomonas sp. PB103
CGAGCCTGCGGCAGCTCCTACATGAGACCTGTGTAGGAGCTGCCGAAGGCTCGGGCCGCGATCGGACGATCTTTTGCTGTTTAGCCCTTTGCCCCAGCCTCAATCATATTCTCCGGCCGCACCCACGCATCAAACTGTTCATCGGTCAGATAGCCCAACGCCAACGCCGCCTCACGCAAGGTCAGCCCTTCGCTGTAAGCCTTTTTGGCGATTTCGGCGGATTTGTCATAACCGATGTGCGGATTCAACGCTGTCACCAGCATCAACCCACGTTCGAGATGCCGCGCCATGACTTCCGCATCCGGCTCCAGCCCGGCAATGCAGTGCTGCTGGAAGTTGCTGCAGCCGTCGCCGAGCAAGCGAATCGATTGCAGCAGGTTGTGGATGATCACCGGTTTGTACACGTTCAACTGCAAGTGACCCTGACTGGCGGCAATGCCGATCGTCACGTCGTTGCCCAGGACCTGACAGGCGAGCATCGACAGCGCTTCGCACTGGGTCGGGTTGACCTTGCCCGGCATGATCGAGCTACCCGGCTCATTGGCCGGCAGCCGCACTTCGGCAAAACCTGCGCGTGGGCCGGAGCCAAGCAGACGCAAGTCGTTGGCGATTTTCATCAGCGCCACGGCGAGGGTTTTCAGCGCACCGGAGAGGCTGGTCAGCGGTTCGTGGCCGGCGAGGGCGGCGAACTTGTTCGGCGCGGTGACGAATGGCAGACCCGACAGCGCCGCCAGTTCGGCGGCAATCGCTTCACCGAAACCGTGCGGCGAGTTCAGCCCGGTGCCGACGGCGGTGCCGCCCTGCGCCAGCTCACACACTGCGGGCAGCGCGGCACGAATGGCCCGTTCGGCGTAATCCAGCTGCGCGATAAAACCCGACAATTCCTGACCGAAGGTGATCGGCGTCGCGTCCATCATGTGCGTGCGCCCGGTTTTCACCAGCTTCATGTGCCGTGCGGCGAGTTCGGCGAGACCACCGGACAACTCGGCAATCGCCGGCAGCAGCTGTTCCTGCACGGCTTGCGCGGTGGCGATGCTCATGGCGGTGGGGAAGCAGTCGTTGGAGCTTTGCGAGCGGTTGACGTGATCGTTCGGGTGCACCGGCGTCTTGCCGCCGCGCGGGTTGCCGGCCAGTTCGTTGGCGCGACCGGCGATCACCTCGTTGACGTTCATGTTGCTTTGGGTGCCGCTGCCGGTCTGCCAGACCACCAACGGGAACTGGTCGTCGTGCTGGCCGTCGAGGACTTCGTCGGCGGCTTGTTCGATGAGGCGGGCGATGTCGGCGGGCAGGTCGCCGTTGCGGTCGTTGACCCGGGCGGCGGCTTTCTTGATCAGCGCCAGGGCGTGCAGTACCGGCAGCGGCATGCGTTCCTGACCGATGGCGAAGTTGATCAGCGAGCGTTGCGTCTGAGCACCCCAGTAAGCATCGTCCGGGACTTCGATCTGGCCCAGGCTGTCGGTTTCGATACGGCTCATCGTGCACACTCCTGTTGGTCTGTTTGCGCAGTTTAGGCCGGCTTCGGCCCGGGTGGTTCCATCGAATCGATTGTTGACCGGTAAAACCCCGTCAATCAAGCGCGGCAAGGCTTGGGGGGTTGAGCCGCGGCGTTTTTTAGGCGCAGAATGGTCGCCCTTGGGGTTTTACCTCGCTTTGCTTAAAAGGAAACTCGATGACTCGTCTTCGTGCCATCTGTACCGCGGTTGCACTGGTTTGCGCCAGCGGCCAGGTGCTTGCCGATACCGCCAGCCACAACGCCAGTGCCGAAGCTTTCCTGACCCTGGCACACGCTGACAAACTGGGCACTCCGGTGTACATGCAAGTCCAGCAAATGTTCGCTCAGCGTTTTGAGCAGACCAAAGCCCCGGAATCCAAGAAAGCCACGCTGGAAACCTACCAGGCCAAGGCCAACGCCGCCCTGGACCAGGCCATTGGCTGGAACAAGCTGAAGCCGGACATGGTCAAGCTCTACACCACCAACTTCAGCGAATCCGAGCTGAAGGATCTGGTCGCGTTCTACCAGTCGCCACTGGGTAAAAAAGTCCTGGAAAAAATGCCGCAGCTGACTCAGCAATCGGCCCAGATGACCCAGGCCAAACTGGAAAGCGCGGTACCGGTAGTCAACAAGCTGCTGGAAGACATGACCAACGAGCTGGCCCCGAAAGGCGCTGCTCCGGCCAAGAAAAAGCCGTAAGCGGAGTTCGTGATGAGCATGCAACAACGCATCGAATCCACGCTGGGCCTGTTACAGCCTGAGCATCTGCAAGTGCTGGATGAAAGCCACATGCACAGTCGCGGGTTGCAGACCCACTTCAAGGCAGTGGTGGTCAGCGCGCAGTTCGAAGGTCTGAATCGGGTCAAGCGCCACCAGAAAGTCTACGGCACGCTCGGCGAGCTGATGGGCGAGTTCCATGCGTTGGCGCTGCACACCTACACCCCGCAGGAATGGGCAGAGACCGGCGCCGCCCCGGCGTCGCCGACCTGTGCAGGAGGAAAGCAGCGATGAGCTTCAAGCGGCAAGCTGCAAGTTAAAGGCGAGTGTTCTTGGCTTGCCGCTTGAAGCTCGCCGCTTGAAGCTGCTTTTTTGCTAGAATCCGCAACGCGCCGCTCACCCGGCGCGTTTTTTTTTGAATCCGGTTCACCCTTTGCGAGGGTAGCCACCTGGAGAAATACCCATGACACAACCGATTGTCGTGGCGGCACTGTATAAGTTCGTCACCCTCGAAGATTACGTCAACCTGCGCGAGCCCCTGCTGCAAGCGATGGTCGACAACCAGATCAAAGGTACCTTGCTGATCGCCGAAGAAGGCATCAACGGCACGGTGTCCGGCACCCGCGAAGGCATCGACGGCCTGCTCGCCTGGCTCAAGAACGACCCACGCATGATCGACATCGATCACAAAGAGTCGTACTGCGACGAGCAGCCGTTCTATCGCACCAAAGTCAAACTGAAGAAAGAGATCGTCACCCTCGGTGTCGAAGGCGTCGACCCGAACAAAAAGGTTGGCACCTACGTTGATCCGCAAGACTGGAACGCGTTGATCAGCGACCCCGAAGTGCTGTTGATCGACACGCGCAACGATTACGAAGTGTCGATCGGCACCTTCGAAGGCGCCATTGATCCGAAAACCACCAGTTTTCGCGAGTTTCCGGATTACATCAAAGAGCATTTCGACCCGGCCGTGCACAAGAAGGTCGCGATGTTCTGCACCGGTGGCATTCGTTGCGAAAAGGCTTCGAGCTACATGCTCAGCGAAGGCTATGAAGAGGTTTACCACCTCAAGGGCGGCATTCTGAAGTACCTCGAAGAGGTGCCGCAGGAAGAAACCAAGTGGCAGGGCGACTGCTTCGTGTTCGACAACCGCGTGACCGTGCGTCACGACCTCAGCGAAGGCGACTACGATCAATGTCATGCCTGCCGCACTCCGGTCAGTGTTGAAGATCGCGCCAGCGAGCATTACGTCGCCGGCATCAGTTGCCCGCATTGCTGGGACAAGCTGAGCGAGAAGACCCGGCGCAGTGCCATCGATCGGCAGAAGCAGATCGAACTGGCCAAGGCGCGCAACATGCCGCACCCGATCGGCTACAACTACAAGCAAGCATCCACCGAGGCTTAATCATGTCTGCACGCCTGCTCTATGTGATGGACCCGATGTGTTCGTGGTGCTGGGGTTTCGCTCCGGTGGCCAAGGCATTGGTGGAGCAGGCGCAGGCAGCCGGGGTCGAGCTGCATCTGGTAGTCGGTGGTTTGCGTACCGGCAGTGGCTCGGCGCTGGAGCCGACCACGCGGCGCTACATTCTCGAACACTGGCAAGCGGTCACCGAGGCCACCGGCCAGCCGTTCCAGTTTGACGGCGCGTTGCCCGATGGTTTTGTCTACGACACTGAGCCTGCCTGCCGTGCGATCGTCACCGCGCGCAGCCTGGCGCCCGATTGCGCATGGACGCTGGTCGGACTGATCCAGCAGGCGTTTTACGCTGAAGGGCGCGACGTGACCCAGGCCAGTGTGCTGGTGGAACTGGCAGAGCAGGCCGGCGTGCCACGCATCGAGTTCGCGGCGTTGTTCGACCATGCCGATCAACACAAAGCCACTCAGGCCGATTTCAGTTGGGTGCAGGATCTGGGCATCGCCGGTTTCCCGACCCTGCTCGCCGAACGCAACGGTCAATTGGCGTTGCTGACCAACGGCTATCAACCGCTCAGCGAGCTGTCGCCGTTGCTCGGCCGCTGGCTGGAGCGCGCTGCCTGTGCATGATCCGGCCAATGACACGCCAGCCGTAAAGCGTGTCGACCGGCTGAGCTGGGCAGAAGTCCGGCGCCTGGCACTCACACACAAAAAATCCCTGTGGATCGCTAACGGCGTGGCCGTGCTGGCGACGCTGTGCAGCGTGCCGATTCCGTTGCTGTTGCCGTTGCTCGTCGACGAAGTGCTGCTCGGCCACGGCGATGCTGCACTGAAAGTCATGAACCATGTGTTGCCCAGCATGTGGCAGCAAGCGGCGGGCTATATCGGCCTGATGTTGTTGGTGACGTTGACCCTGCGCTGCGGCTCACTGTGTTTTGGCGTGTTGCAGTCGCGACTGTTCGCACGGCTGGCCAAAGACATTGTTTATCGCATTCGCGTGCGCTTGATCGAACGCCTCAAGCGCATCTCGTTGGGCGAGTACGAAAGCCTGGGCAGTGGCACGGTGACCACGCACTTGGTCACCGACCTCGACACCCTCGACAAATTCGTCGGCGAAACCCTCAGCCGTTTTCTGGTGGCGATGCTGACGCTGGTCGGCACCGCGAGCATCCTGATGTGGATGCACTGGAAACTGGCGCTGCTGATTCTGCTGTTCAACCCGCTGGTGATCTACGCCACGGTGCAGCTGGGCAAACGCGTCAAACACCTGAAGAAACTGGAGAACGACAGCACCTCGCGGTTCACCCAGGCGCTGAGCGAAACCCTCGATGCGATTCAGGAAATCCGCGCTGGCAACCGTCAGGGCTTTTTCCTTGGAAGGCTTGGCCTGCGGGCGCAGGAAGTGCGCAATTACGCGGTCAACTCTCAGTGGAAAACCGACGCGTCCAACCGCGCCAGTGGTTTGTTGTTCCAGTTCGGTATCGACATTTTCCGCGCGGCGGCGATGCTCACCGTGCTGTTCTCCGATCTGTCGATCGGCCAGATGCTCGCGGTGTTCAGTTACCTGTGGTTCATGATCGGCCCGGTCGAACAACTGCTCAATCTGCAATACGCCTACTACGCGGCGGGCGGTGCGCTCACGCGGATCAACGAGCTATTGGCGCGTGCCGACGAGCCGCAGTATCCCGGCGGCGTCGACCCGTTCAAGGGTCGCGACACTGTGGGCATTCAGGTGCAAGGCTTGAGCTTCGGTTACGGCGATGAACTGGTGCTCGATCAGCTCGATCTGTCGATTGTCCCCGGTGAGAAAGTCGCAATCGTTGGCGCCAGTGGCGGTGGCAAAAGCACCCTCGTGCAATTGCTGCTGGGTCTGTATACGCCACTGTCCGGCACCATCCGCTTCGGCGGTTCGACCCAGCAGGAAATCGGCCTCGACACGGTTCGTGAAAACGTCGCGGTGGTGCTGCAACATCCGGCGTTGTTCAACGACACCGTGCGCGCCAACCTGACCATGGGCCGCACCCGCACGGACGAAGCTTGCTGGCAGGCGTTGGAAATCGCCCAACTGGAGGCGACCATCCGCGCCTTGCCCGATGGCCTCGACAGCATCGTCGGCCGCTCCGGCGTGAGGCTTTCTGGCGGTCAGCGCCAACGCCTGGCAATTGCGCGAATGATCCTCGCCGAGCCGAAAGTCGTCATCCTCGACGAAGCCACCTCGGCCCTTGATGCCGCCACCGAATACAACCTGCACCAGGCCATGGCGCGCTTCCTCAATGGCCGCACCACGCTGATCATTGCCCACCGTTTGTCAGCGGTGAAGCAGGCCGATCGCGTGCTGGTGTTCGATGGCGGGCAGGTGGCCGAAGACGGCGATCATCAACAATTGATCGCCGATGGCGGTTTGTACGCCAAGCTTTATGGGCATTTGCAGCGCCATTAAGTCAGCCCCACAGCACCTGCAAACTGCCCGCCGCGCGGTCATGACCGAACTCCTTGATCACCACCGCACAGCTGCTGCAGGGCGGCATGGTCGTGGCCACGTCGATCGAGGTGATCATCGCGTTGTCCGGATACTTTTCCCGCAGCACGCTGATCAGCTTGGCCTCGCTGTCCAGTGAGGTGGGGCGGGTGGTCATTGCCGGCGTGTAGGTCTCGATATTCTTGATCGTATGGGGAATTGCCAGCAGCTTGCCTTCCTCCGACACAGTTAACGACGATCTGTTGAAGGTCTGGCCGAAATCGATGTTGAAGTAAGCGGTATCACCGACGATGACTTTGTCCTTGGCGAACGGAGGCTTGAACAATGGCAGTTCTGCGGTCAGCCCCTGCGCTCCGGAAACACTGACGTACACTTCACGCTGACCGCTCGCTGTGACGATGTCGGCGTAGGCGATGTTTCTCGCGTTGGCGGATTTATTTCCGGCGGGCAACAGCCGCTGCAACTTGTCCATGGTCTTGTTTATTTTCAGGTCGCTGTTCGAGGTGACCTGGATGGTCTTTTCGACAAACAGCGTATCGAAGACATCCGCCGCTCTCTGGCGAAACGCCTGCGAGGCCGTTCGACTCCGCGACCATGACGTCGCTCCGGTCGCCAAATGGCTGACAATCATGCGTGTGGAATGATCGAACAGCACCGCTTCGCCAGGGCTGGTATCGACTTTTAGCCGCTTGAGTGTGGTGGCCGGGAGCGCATGACCACCGATGGGGATGGCGATTTCGTCCATGGTTTTCATCGCCCGTTCCACCGCTTCGACGCCGTGAATCCTGGCCATGTTGTTGGCATTCAGCGAACCGATGTAGACCGTCGTCAATTCGTCTCTCAGGTCAGCGGTCAAGGTCTCGGCTTTGCGCAAGGTCAGTGGCGCAGAGAGACTTTGTCCCGAGGGCAGATCGGCGACGTAAAAGGCTCCGGCGTGCAGCCGAGTGAACACGTAATGCCTCGAACCGTCGATCGCCGGGACAACGGTCGCGCCTGTTTCAAGCGTATCGAGGCGATTCCGTGCTCCTGAGGGGAGGGCTACTTTGATTCTCGCGTAAATGCCTTTTTGAAACGCAAGTGTTGCCGAGTGCTGGTTTTTTCTTTTCAGGGTTTTCAATTGCAGCGAATGCCCGGCAATCGCCGGGGTATAAATGGTGTCACCGAACCACGGTGCCCAGCCTTTGCTTGGGTCGAAACTGCCGCCGGCCGGGGTCGGCGCCGGTTCTCGCGTGACATAGCGCGTCTTGCAGAAGTCATCGCCTGCACGCTTGACCCGACAGGGCAGCGCTTTGTACATCGATCGATCATCAATCAAATCGGCGCGGCGCAGACGCTCACCGTCCAGGCGGTAAGGGATATCGTCGATCAACAGCGTGGTGCGACCGTCGACCTCCAGCAGCTCTTTGACGCGGGCGTATTCCGGTAACTCTGCCAAAGCATGGATGTCGGTCGGCGGCAGTGCCTTGAAGGTCGATCGGCCGAGGATCAGATGCCGGCTGTTGTGCAGGCGCGGGCCATAAGGCAGGGCGGTTACCGGGTCGACCAGATGCAGACGTCGCAGATCCAATGCATCGGTATGGCGCACGAGTACGTCGTCAACACCATTGATCGTCGCCAGTCTGTCGTGTTGATTCAGGGCTTTCCATTGCCCGGGATCGATTGCCTGGGGCAGGTTGTGAAACAGCCGGAAGTTGCCAATCCCGCTCAGCGTTCTGACCGCCGAGACGCTCGCGCGACCGACCAGGAGCAGGCCTTTTCCCACGCCTTTGAACAGGGACGGAATGCCGTCCAGCGGATTAAGATTTTTTACCGACGACACCAGCAGCTTGCGGGTCAGCGTCGAAAAGGCCGGCAGGCTGGCTTTGACCGTCATGCGCGCCGTACCGCTGGCAGCCTTGAGCAAACGAATCGACCCCGACATGAACTTGCCGATCGGGCAGAGAAACGAAGCCAGATCCAACAGCAAACCGACGCCTCCCATTATGTTGCTGTTGGCATTGTCCGCCTGCAGATCATCAAGGCTGCCCCAGAACGGCACAAAACCTTTGACGATCGCTACCAGCGTTTCGCGGCGGCTCTCACCATCAGCCCTGATGACGTCGAAAGCCGTCATGCCCCGGGCTTCGGTGCGCATTTGTTGTTCATCGACGTAAAGAAATTTCGCGGCAATGCAGTCGGCCACTTCATTCAGGCGCGTCGCCATTGCCGTCGGTGTGCCGCCCGATTCGAATGCGCCCGCTGGTGGTACATGCGCCACGCTATCGAAATACCCCATGCAATAAGCGTTTGGCCTAGGTGCCGTGCCATGGACATGCGCGCGATCGTCGATAAGGAGCGAGGTACTGATATTGCGTTCGGGAGAATAGGTTTGATTGGGGATCACCGCGTGCAAAGGAAATTCGGTGCGCACGCCCGCGATTATCGAGAATCTCAAACCGGGTCGTAAACGAATCAGGCCGGCACTCGGAATGACTTCGTAGTAACTGATCCCGTCGTCCTTGCTCACCTTGAGCAGGAAGCCCTTTCTGGCGTTGATATCGGATGATTGCCCGTTCTGTTTGAGCGACATTCGCAGCCGCAATACTTCAACGACACCTTCTGCAAGTGCTCTGCGTTCAGCGAGGGGCAGGCTGGCCAGCAGGCTGGCAATCAAGGTTTGATAGGCCTTGGTGGCGGTAGTCAGATAGCGGTTGAACGCGGATTCAAAGGCCGCGTTGATATTCGGCAACTTTCTGCCATTGGCAATGAAACCTCCGGAGAATACAGGTCGGTAAACCCCCGCCGCATCCTTGCGCTCCAGATAGCCTCGCCGCTGATGGTCGATCCGGAACGTGCTGCTCGTGCGTGTCTGGCCATCCGCCTCGGTAACGCCCCATCTTTTTTCGTTCTCAAACTGGTCATCGGCGTAGAGGTCGAGGAAGGCATAGCTGACCAGCTTCACATTTGGCATGTCTTTGAAAGACAGTGAAGTGGGCGGATCGAGGGGGAAAAGCCTGTGGCCGCTAGAGGCCAATACGTTTGCGCCATACTGCTCGTCGGTGACTTGCCGGGCCATTTTCAGCCTTTCGGGAATCGGTGCTTCCAGAGTCATTACGGCTGAATTCAAGCCTGCGGTGTGGATCTCCAGCGCGACCATCGCTTGCTCGATGTCCTTTTCGTCGTAGTCAGCGTCCGTTCGCGCTTCAACAAACCCTGTGCACACTGCCCACTCCAGAGCCGGGCCGAGCCGCAATCGGGCGATTTTCTCCAGCAGATCGGCGTCGGTGCCGTCGCTCTGTTGCAGCGGCAGGTTGACGAGCGCCTGAAAAGCCAACGGTTGCGCGCGATTCAGTCCCTGCTCTTCGGCCAGCAGCACGCCGTGCATGAAGTTGACCCACACCACCGAACTTTTATAGCGCAGCTGCGCCGGAACATCGCGAACCGCAAAATCCCTGGACAGGTGAGGCTGGAAAATCTGCGCGAGGATGATTGCTTCTTTGCTGTTGGTCGCGCGAAGGCTGCGTTGCAAGTGCTGTTCAAAGGCATTGTGAATGCTTGGGTAGCTTTGGCCCCAGTGGGCCCGGTCCTGCCAATCGAAACCGGCGAGGGATTGCGGTTCCCCGGCCAATGGTTTGTGCAGGTAAAGGCAAATCGCTTTGCACAGCAATTGATAGCGCACAGACGCGGAGGTCTTTTCACCCGGCCGCGCGCCATACCATTTGAGTGTTTTCAGCAAGCGCTCTGTCAGCTCCTGTGAGGAAGCGGAATCGAGTATTCGCTGGAGAAACACCGAAGGCGTCGCGCGCACGTCTGCGTCGGAGGGGAAGTGCAGCACATCGCTGGCCAGCCGACGAATCAGTAGCGGACTCGACTTCATGAAGTCTTTGACGGTATCGAAAATCCGCTCCTCCATCCGTTGCGCGTTGTACCGCTCGAGGGTCATTGATTGCGCGAGCGCGGGCGTCCTGCGTAAGAGGGCTTTGAAACGTTTTTGGTCTCGTGCGGTGGGGCGGGCAATCAGCGCATCGATATCCGGACTGTCATCCAGCCTCAAGGCGTGTCTGGCGAGCGTTTCTGCGCTGTCGGGCGCAGTTGAAGAGGTCAATGTCATGTCGCACTCCTTGCGTTGGGTTTCCTACAGCAGACGGGAAACCTGAAGTGCTCAGTAAATCGAGTCTCGACGCAGCGGTGGCGGTACATATATATACGTGCCGCCGGACTGCACTGAGGCTGATCCGTCGCTTGCCGTAACCGGTATCGCCTCCTAGTCTAGAGGGGTGGTCTGATCGGAAGGGATGGTCAGGCAGTGCCATACAAGGGATCCCATGAAGCAAAAGCGGACTCTCGGAACGCCACGGTTGCTTGGCATCGTCTGGCCATTCATCGCCGTCGTGTTGTTTCAGGCGTTATTGGGCGGTGTCAGCCTTTACGTCCTCTCGGCCGTTCGCGGTTACGTGGCAGGCGAAAGTCTGTGGTCCAAAGGCCAGAAAGACGCCATCTATTACCTGAACCTCTACGCCGACAGCCGCGACGAGGCGATCTTCCTCAAGTATCAAAGCGCGATCGCGGTGCCTCAGGGCGGGCATCAACTACGCGTGGCGCTGGATCATCAGCCGCCCGATCTGGCGTCTGCCCGCGATGGCATTCTCAAGGGCGGCAACCATCCGGACGACGTTTCCAGCCTGATCTGGCTGTACCTCAACTTTCGTCATTTCAGTTATCTGGAAACCGCCATCGACCGCTGGACGGTCGGCGACGCCTATCTGGTCGAGCTGGATAACGTGGCCCAAGAGATGCACCGAAGCATCACTGGCAACACGGCGGGCGAGGCGGATATTCGTCGCTGGAAGGCGCAGATTTTTGCCATCAACGACGCTGTGACTCCGGCGGCCAAGGCGTTCAGTGATGCCTTGGGCGAGGGGTCGCGGATGATTCTGCGCCTGCTGCTGTTGACCAACCTCGCCACAGCGCTGGGGCTGATCGTGCTGGCGCTGTTGCGCACGCACAAGCTGCTCAAGCAGCGCCATGCCTTTGCCGAAGCGCTGCAACTGGAGAAGGATCGAGCCCACGTCACCCTGCATTCGATCGGCGACGGGGTGATCACCACTGACGTTGCCGGGGCCATCGACTACATGAACCCGGCCGCTGAGGCCATGACGCACTGGAAAGCCGAGCAGGCTGCCGGTTTGCCCTTGGCGGCGCTCTTCAACCTGCTCGACGACAACGCGCAGACCGAAGGGCTGACACTGATCGAGCACATCCTCAGTGGCAAACTCAGTGGTGGCAGCGAGCATTCGAAACTGATCCAGCGCCTCGACGGCAGTACAGTGTCGGTGACGCTGGTGGGCGCACCGATCCGCAATGCCGGCAAAGTCAGTGGCACGGTGCTGGTGCTGCACGACATGACGCAGGAGCGGCAATACATTGCCAACCTGTCGTGGCAGGCGACCCACGATGCGCTGACCGGGTTGGCCAACCGCCGTGAGTTCGAATATCGCCTGGAGCAGGCGCTGCACAATCTCACCCGTCAGGGCGGGCGGCATGCGCTGATGTTCCTCGATCTGGATCAATTCAAACTGGTCAACGACACCTGTGGGCATGCCGCCGGCGATGAACTGTTGCGGCATATCTGCGCGTTGCTGCAGTCCGGTTTGCGCGAGGGCGACACCTTGGCGCGATTGGGCGGTGACGAATTCGGCATTCTTCTGGAGAACTGTGCGCTGGAGGCGGCCGAGAAGATCGCCGACAGCCTGCGCCAGACCGTGCAAAACCTGCATTTCGTGTGGAAGGGCCGGCCATTTCTAACCACCGTCAGTATCGGCCTGGTGCATGTCGGCCAGACGCCGACCACCCTCGAAGCGTCGTTGCGTGCCGCCGACATGGCCTGCTACATGGCCAAGGAAAAGGGCCGTAATCGGGTGCAGGTCTACCACGCCGACGATTCGGAGTTGTCGTTGCGCTTCGGTGAGATGGCCTGGGTACAGCGCTTGCACATGGCGCTGGAGGAGAACCGGTTTTGTCTGTACGCCCAGGAAATTGCGCCGTTGGGTGCCACCGGGGGAGAGCGTGCGCACATCGAAATTCTGCTGCGTCTGCATGATGAAGCGGGGCGGATGATTCTCCCGGACAGTTTCATTCCGGCCGCTGAACGTTATGGTTTGATGAGTCAGTTAGATCGTTGGGTAGTGCAAAACGTATTTAAGGTTATTGCTCAATGTATTGCAGAAGAACATGACGGTCCGTTGGCGATGTGTGCGATTAATCTGTCAGGCATTACTATAGGAGATGACGCTTTTTTGCACTTCTTGCGTGAGCAGTTTGTTAACTACGCCATACCACCTGAAATGATTTGTTTTGAAATTACTGAAACCAGTGCGATTTCAAATTTGGGCAGTGCAATACGTTTTATTAATGAACTCAAAGGTTTAGGTTGTTACTTCTCGCTGGATGACTTTTGTGCCGGAATGTCTTCATTCGCTTATCTGAAACATTTACCTGTAGACTTCCTGAAGATCGACGGGAGTTTCGTAAAGGATATGCTGGACGACCCGATTAACCGCGCAATGGTCGAAGTGATCAATCACATCGGGCATGTCATGGGGAAACAGACAATTGCCGAGTTTGTAGAAACAACCCAGATCGAGCAGGCATTGCTTGAAATTGGCGTTGATTACGCTCAGGGTTACATTATCGAGCGTCCGCAATTGTTTACCTGTGACAGTTTGCAAAGTCGGCCCGCCAGACCGCAGCCGTTGTTATTCAAAGCGCCTGGCACGTTCCGTTGAAGTCTCTCGCCGATCCTTATAATCACAAATCAAAAGGAGCCGAACAGTGATCGACACATTCAACCGAACCGGACCACTCATGGAAGCTGCAAGTTATCCTGCCTGGGCACAACAGCTCATCGAGGATTGCAGCGAGAGCAAGCGCCGGGTTGTCGAACATGAGTTGTATATGCGCATGCGGGATAACAAGCTCAGCGCCAAAACCATGCGCCAGTATCTGGTCGGGGGCTGGCCGGTAGTTGAGCAGTTCGCGTTGTACATGGCGCAGAACCTGACCAAGACCAAGTTTGCCCGCCACCCTGGCGAAGACATGGCGCGGCGTTGGCTGATGCGCAATATTCGCGTTGAACTCAATCATGCCGATTACTGGCTGCACTGGAGTCGCGCCCATGGTGTCAGCCTGGAAGACTTGCAGGCGCAGCAAGTGCCGCCGGAACTGCACGCCTTGAGTCATTGGTGCTGGCACACCAGTTCCGCCGATTCGCTGATTGTCGCCATCGCCGCGACCAATTACGCAATCGAAGGCGCGACCGGAGAGTGGTCTGCACTGGTCTGCTCGACGGGGGTATACGCCGCCGCGTTCCCGGAAGAGGATCGCAAGCGCGCGATGAAGTGGCTGAAGATGCACGCGCAGTACGACGATGCGCATCCGTGGGAAGCGCTGGAGATCATTTGCACCCTGGCCGGCATGAACCCGAGCATGGCCTTGCAAACCGAATTGCGTCAGGCGGTGTGCAAGAGCTACGACTATATGTACCTGTTCCTCGAACGCTGCATGCAACTGGAGACGTCCGAGCGTTTGCTGGTAAGCCGTGAACGCCGGGCTGTCGTCGAAAGCTGATTACAGCTGACACCGCGTAAAAAATGTAGGAGTGAGCCTGCACGCGATGGCGCAATGTCAGTCAACGTCAATGTTGAATGTCGGATCGCATCGCGAGCAAGCTCGCTCCTACAGTTGTTTTGGGTTGGCCGGGGGAGATTAACCCGCCATCGCCAAGCGGTTGCGGCCTTCGCGTTTGGCCACATATAGCGCGCTATCCGCACGGCGCAGCAGGCTTTCTGCCGATTCGCCGGGCAGCAGCGTCGAACAGCCGAGGCTCACCGTGAGTTCGATCAACTGGCCATCGGCGTAATATTCCGCCGCCTGCGCCGCGTAACGCAGGCGTTCGCCGACCATCGCTGCCGGTTCGCGGCTGGTGTTCGACAGCAGAATCAGAAATTCCTCGCCGCCGTAACGAAAGACCATGTCGACATTGCGCAGTTGGCCCTTGATCGAGGCGGCAACAGCTTTGAGCACGTCATCGCCGGCGCTGTGGCCGTGGCTGTCGTTGACCCGTTTGAAGTGATCGATATCGAGCATCAACACCGATAGTGGTTGCAGGTGCCGACGCGACATTTCGATCTCCCGTTGCAGGGTCTGCTCCATGGCAATGCGGTTACCGGCACCGGTCAACGGATCGCGCAAGGCGCTCTGGGTCGCGGCGCGGTAGAGCAGGGCGTTGCGCATCGGGAACAGCAACGACGACAGCAGCGACTCCAGATTGCCTTGTTCATGATCGTTGAAACGCTGATTGCGGCGGAACACCAGTTCGCCCATGTGCTCACCTTCGTGGCTCAGGCTGTAACTGACGGAGTGATGACCGCGCGCGCCAAACTCCAGGCGCAGGTCGCTGCCCTTGTGCACGTAGCTCAAGGCGTCCAGCGGCACGAGACGCTGAACTTCGCGGAAAAACAGACCGAGGATGCGTTGTGGTTCGAGACTGGTTTGCAGTTGCAGGCTCAGTTGCTGGCGCAATTGCGCAAGACTGGCGGGCCGCTCCAGAAGTGGCGGCTGCTGACCGAAACCCAGGCGTTGCAATTTGGCACTGTCGAAGTCAATTGCATTGGTCTGGGAAGGTGATTTCATATGGCGTGAGCCCCTAAGCAGTAAGTCTGTCTTACAGGCTGGGTGAGAGCGGCTATGGGCTGCGCGTCATACTGATCCATCAGTCCCGTAGGACATTTGGCATAAGTTTAGTCTGCCTGATGACGATTAGTAAGCTATCGAAATCGGCCTTGCCCCATTGCCTTCACACGGCATGCTTTGAGGAAATTTAGAGCGAAAGTCGTGCCATTCGGTTCAGGTTTATTAAAACCCTTTATATTCAATGGCTTGTGGTCTTTCGGGGTAGAAGGGCGCTGGATAATTGACTCATTTGTTGCAGTCGACAGCGGCAAATGCATGCCGCGACGGGATTCCGCCACGGCAACAAATGCGACGTATGGCATTACTGGGCGTTGAATGCCTGGCCGTTGATACCGCTGCTGTCCGGTCCCATCAGGTAGAGGTAGACCGGCATGATCTCCTCGGGCGTCGGGTTGTTCAGCGGGTTTTCACCTGGATAAGCCTGAGCGCGCATGCTGGTGCGGGTGCCGCCCGGGTTGATGCTGTTGGAGCGCACCGGTGCAACGCCGTCGACCTCATCGGCCAGGGTTTGCATCAAGCCTTCGGTAGCGAACTTCGACACGCCATAAGCGCCCCAGTATGCGCGGCCCTTGCGACCAACACTGCTGGAGGTGAACACCACCGACGCATCCTGCGACAGCTTGAGCAGCGGCAACAAGGTGCTGGTCAGCATGAACATGGCGTTGACGTTGACCTGCATGACGCGCATGAAATTTTCCCCGGACAACTGCTCGATCGGCGTGCGCGGACCAATGATCGAAGCATTGTGCAGCAGGCCATCGAGGTGGCCGAACTCGGTTTCGATCATTGCCGCCAGCTCATCGTATTGATGGGGCAGGGCGGTTTCAAGGTTGAACGGGATCACTGCCGGTTGTGGGTAGCCCGCGGCTTCGATCTCGTCGTAGACCTGGGTCAGATTGGCCTCGGTCTTGCCCAGCAGCAGGACAGTAGCACCATGCGCGGCGTAAGTTTTCGCGGCCGCCGCGCCGATGCCACGACCGGCACCGGTGACCAGAATGACCCGATCCTTGAGCAATTCGGGACGAGCGGTGTAATCAAACATAAAAACCTCACAATCCATTCATGAAGACCTGCTTCACCCTGTGGCGAGGGGATTTATCCCCGTTCGGCGGCGAAGCCGTCGCAAAACCTGTGTGTCACATCGCCTGGATGAAAGCGGGGGCCGCTTCGCAGCCCAACGGGGATAAATCCCCTCGCCACAAGATCTGATTCAGATCAGCAGCTGCAAATCGCGCTATCGAGCACCTTGCGCAACTCCGACGGGTGATCCACTACCACGTCCGCGCCCCAATGCCGTGGGTTGTCGTCCGGGTGGATGTAGCCAAACGTCACCGCCGCCGTTTTCGTGCCAGCATCGCGGCCCGACTCGATATCACGCAGATCATCGCCTACAAACAACACCGTCGACGGATCCAGATCAAGCATCTTGCACGCAAGGATCAACGGTTCCGGATCGGGCTTGCTGTTCTTCACGTGATCCGGGCAGATCAGCAACGCCGAACGCTCGGCCAGCCCCAGCTGCTGCATGATCGGCTCGGCAAAGCGCAGCGGCTTGTTGGTCACCACGCCCCAGACCAGATTGGCTTTTTCAATGTCGGCGAGCAATTCGCCCATGCCGTCGAACAACTTGCTGTGTACCGCACAGCCGACCAGATAGCGCTCGAGAAACTCCAGGCGCAGCTCCTCGAAGCCCGGTGATTCCGGGTCCATCGAGAATGTCACTGCAACCATGGCTTTGGCGCCGCCGGAGATCTCGTCGCGGATGTGCTTGTCGTTGATCGGCGGCAAGCCACGATCCGCGCGCATGGCCTGGCAAATGGCGATGAAGTCCGGCGCCGTGTCGAGCAGGGTGCCGTCCATGTCGAAAAGGACTGCTCTGATGGCCATCGACTTATTCCTCGCGCAGGGTCTGGATCATGTAGTTGACGTCAACGTCGTTGGCCAGCTTGTAGTGCTTGGTCAGCGGGTTGTAGGTCAGGCCGATGATGTCCTTGACGGTCAGGCCGGCCATGCGGCTCCACGCGCCGAGCTCGGACGGGCGGATGAATTTCTTGAAGTCGTGGGTGCCGCGCGGCAGCAACTTCATGATGTATTCGGCGCCGACGATGGCGAACAGATAGGCCTTCGGGTTGCGGTTGATGGTCGAGAAGAACACCTGGCCACCGGGCTTGACCATACGGAAGCAGGCGCGGATGACCGATGATGGATCCGGTACGTGCTCAAGCATCTCAAGGCAGGTCACCACGTCGAACTGCTCGGGCATTTCTTCTGCGAGGTCTTCGGCAGTGATCTGGCGGTATTCGACGTTGACGCCGGATTCCAGCTGATGCAGTTGCGCGACCGCCAGCGGTGCTTCGCCCATGTCGATGCCCATCACGGTGGCGCCACGCTGGGCCATCGCTTCGCTGAGGATGCCGCCACCGCAACCGACGTCGAGGACTTTCTTGCCGGCCAGATTGACCCGCTCGTCGATCCAGTTGACCCGCAGCGGGTTGATGTCGTGCAGCGGTTTGAACTCGCTTTCACGATCCCACCAGCGATGGGCCAGGGCTTCGAATTTGGCGATTTCGGCGTGGTCGACGTTGCTCATGTTGAATCCTCTAAAACTTGAAAAAGGGCTGTAGCCCCGGAGTTTGCCCCGGGGTGTTTACGATTCGGTGTGGCCGCTGATGCGCTGGCCCCAGGCCCGGGCGGTGGCGCCCAGTTGCTCTTCGTCCATGCGCGTCAGGCGCCGGTCGTCGAGCAGTTGCTTGCCGGCGACCCACAGGTGTTTCACGCAGTCGCGACCGGTGGCATAGATCAGCTGCGAAACCGGGTCGTAGACCGGTTGCTGGGCCAGACCGGACAGGTCGAAGGCGACGATGTCGGCGGCTTTGCCGATTTCCAGCGAGCCGACTTGCGCCTCGATCCCCAATGCTCGCGCGCCATTCAAGGTGGCCATGCGCAGCGCACGATGGGCGTCCAGCGCGGTGGCCGAACCGGCGACGGCTTTGGCCAGCAGCGCGGCGGTGCGGGTTTCGCCGAGCAGGTCGAGATCGTTGTTGCTCGCCGCGCCATCAGTGCCGACTGCGACATTCACTCCAGCCTGCCACAAACGCTCGACCGGGCAGAAGCCGCTGGCCAGTTTGAGATTGGATTCCGGGCAATGGATCACGCTGGTGTTGCTTTCTACCAGCAGCGCCAGGTCGTCATCGCTGATCTGGGTCATGTGCACGGCCTGGAAGCGCGGGCCGAGCAGGCCCAGGCGGCCGAGGCGGGCCAGCGGGCGTTCGCCACGCTGCTCCAGCGCTTGCTGGACTTCGAACGCGGTTTCGTGGACATGCATGTGGATCGACGCGTCCAGCTCCTCGGCGATCACGCGGATTTTTTCCAGATTCTCATCGCCAACGGTGTACGGTGCATGAGGGCCGAAGGTGATCTTGATGCGTTCGTGATGCTTCAAGTCGCCGAACAGCTCGACGCCCTGGCGAATCGCTTCATCGGCACTGCTGGCGCCCGGGATCGGGAAATCGAGGATCGGAATCGCGATTTGCGCACGAATGCCGCTGTTGTGCACGCGCTCGCTGGCTACTTTCGGGAAGAAATACATATCCGAGAAGCAGGTGATGCCGCCCTTGATCTGCTCGGCGATGGCCAGATCAGTGCCGTCGCGGACGAAATCTTCATCGACCCATTTCGCTTCGGCTGGCCAGATGTGGTTTTCCAGCCAGGTCATCAGCGGCAGGTCATCGGCCAGGCCCCGGAACAGCGTCATTGCTGCGTGGCCGTGGGCGTTGATCAGGCCGGGGGCGAGCAGCACATCCGGCAATTCGCGAACTTCAGTGGCGTTACACTTCAATGCTTCGGCGCGCGGGCCGATAAACACGATGCGACCGTCGCGGATGCCCAGGCCATGCTCCTTGAGCACAACGCCAGCGGGTTCGACGGGTACCAGCCAGGTCGGCAGCAATAATAAGTCGAGCGCAATGGCAGGTTTCGGCATCGAGGGTCGGTTCCAGTGCTTTTGTAAAGGATGGCGAAGTATACCCGAGCGTCTTCGCGGGGGGATCGCTATAATCGGCGGCTTTTGTTCATGAGTGCGGGGTGTGGGATGCGCGATCGACTGTTGGCTGCGGAGAAAGTGAAGGCCATCGAGTGGCGAGACGGCGCGCTGCACCTGCTGGATCAGCGTATTTTGCCGTTCGAAGAAACCTGGATTGCCTACACCAGCGCCGCCGGCGTCGCTGAGGCGATTCGCTCGATGGTGGTGCGCGGCGCACCGGCCATCGGCATCAGTGCGGCCTATGGCATTGTGCTCGCGGCCCGGGCGCGGATTGCTGAAGGTGGCGACTGGTACGCGGCGCTGGAAGAGGATTTCGCTTTGCTGGCCGATTCCCGTCCGACCGCAGTCAATCTGTTCTGGGCGCTGGGTCGTATGCACGATCGCCTTGATCGCCTGAAGCAAAACGCCGATCCGCTGGCGGCGCTCGAAGCTGAAGCCATCGCCATTCATGAAAGCGACCGCGAAGCCAACTTGACCATGGCGCAGCTCGGCGTGGACTTGATCCGCAAGCATCAGGGCAATGCTCAGGCGATTCTGACCCACTGCAATACCGGCGCGCTGGCCACGGGTGGTTTTGGCACGGCACTGGGTGTGATTCGCGCAGCCTTTATTGAAGGCATGGTCGAGCGCGTTTACGCCGACGAAACCCGTCCATGGCTGCAAGGCTCGCGTTTGACCGCATGGGAACTGGCCAACGAAGGCATCCCGGTCACCCTGAATGCCGACTCCGCCGCCGCGCACATCATGAAAACCAAAGGCGTGACCTGGGTGATCGTCGGTGCTGACCGCATCACCGCCAATGGTGATGTGGCCAACAAGATCGGCACCTATCAACTGGCGGTCAACGCCATGCACCACGGCGTGCGTTTCATGGTGGTGGCGCCGAGTTCAACCATCGACATGAACCTGGCCAGCGGTGATGACATTCCGATCGAAGAACGTGATGGCGCCGAGCTGCTGGAAGTAGGTGGCAAGCGTGTCGGTGCCGACGTTGAAGCGTTCAACCCGGTGTTTGACGTGACGCCGGCGGATCTGATCGATGCGATCGTCACCGAGAAAGGCATCGTCGAGCGCCCGGATACCGCGAAAATGGCCCAGTTGATGTGCCGCAAGCGCCTGCACTAATGCGGTGACACTCAATGTAGGAGCTGCCGAAGGCTGCGATCTTTTGACTTTATCTTCTAAAAACAAAATCAAAAGATCGCAGCCTTCGGCAGCTCCTACATGTGTGCCTACCCTTGAATGTCAATAAACATCGCTAATCCACACCACAAATCTGCGCTCAAAGAAGCTCTGAGCCTCTCTCGTCCCCGTTAAGCCTGTCACCGGTCAACTAACTATGCTCCATGCGCATCTGGGGGATAGGTGCGTGACGGCCTTTGTGATAACATCCGGCGTTTTCCGAGGCAGCTTCACGAAGCTGTCTTTACTGCGCAAATCCGCGATCCAATGTTGATTTGTCGTAAGTCGGCGCATGGCACTCGGCCTGCTCCGACGAGCTTCGTTGCTCCCACATGGATATGACGAAGTTTCACCAGAAAAAGGAATCAGGCTTCTCATGGGCGAACTGGCCAAAGAAATCCTCCCGGTCAATATCGAAGACGAGCTGAAGCAGTCCTACCTCGACTACGCGATGAGCGTAATCGTCGGCCGTGCACTGCCGGATGCGCGCGATGGCCTCAAGCCCGTGCACCGTCGCGTACTGTTCGCGATGAGCGAGCTGGGCAACGACTACAACAAGCCGTACAAGAAATCTGCCCGTGTTGTCGGCGACGTGATCGGTAAGTATCACCCGCACGGCGACACTGCCGTGTACGACACCATCGTTCGTATGGCCCAGCCTTTCTCCCTGCGCTACCTGCTGGTAGACGGTCAGGGTAACTTCGGTTCGGTCGACGGCGACAACGCTGCGGCGATGCGATACACCGAAGTGCGCATGACCAAGCTGGCGCACGAGCTGCTGGCCGACCTGCACAAAGAAACCGTGGACTGGGTGCCGAACTACGACGGCACCGAAATGATCCCGGCGGTCATGCCGACCCGTATTCCAAACCTGCTGGTCAACGGCTCCAGCGGTATCGCCGTGGGCATGGCGACCAACATCCCGCCGCACAACCTCGGTGAAGTCATCGACGGTTGCCTGGCGCTCATCGACAACCCTGAGCTGACCGTCGATGAACTGATGCAATACATCCCCGGCCCGGACTTCCCGACCGCGGCGATCATCAACGGTCGCGCCGGCATCATCGAAGCCTACCGCACTGGTCGCGGCCGTATTTACATGCGCGCCCGCTCGATCATTGAAGACATCGACAAGGTCGGTGGCCGTCAGCAGATCGTTATCACCGAACTTCCTTACCAGCTGAACAAGGCGCGTCTGATCGAGAAGATCGCCGAGCTGGTCAAAGAGAAGAAGCTGGAAGGCATCACCGAACTGCGCGACGAGTCCGACAAGGACGGTATGCGCGTCGTGATCGAACTGCGTCGCGGCGAAGTGCCTGAGGTGATCCTCAACAACCTCTACGCCCAGACCCAGCTGCAATCGGTATTCGGCATCAACATCGTTGCGCTGATCGACGGCCGCCCACGCATCCTGAACCTCAAGGATCTGCTGGAAGCCTTCGTCCGTCACCGTCGCGAAGTGGTCACCCGCCGTACCGTGTTCGAACTGCGCAAGGCGCGCGAGCGTGGTCACATCCTTGAAGGTCAGGCCGTTGCCCTGTCGAACATCGACCCGGTCATCGCGCTGATCAAGGCTTCGCCGACGCCGTCGGAAGCCAAGGAAGCGCTGATCAGCACCGCGTGGGAATCCTCCGCCGTGGTTGCGATGGTTGAGCGTGCCGGTGCTGATTCCTGCCGTCCTGAGACTCTGGATCCGCAATACGGTCTGCGCGAAGGCAAGTACTTCCTGTCGCCAGAACAGGCGCAAGCCATTCTGGAACTGCGTCTGCACCGTCTGACCGGTCTGGAACACGAAAAACTGCTGGCCGAGTATCAAGAGATCCTCAACCAGATTGGCGAGCTGATCCGCATCCTCAACAGCGCTGTGCGCCTGATGGAAGTGATCCGCGAAGAGCTGGAAGTGATTCGCGCCGAATACGGCGACGTGCGCCGCACCGAGATTCTCGATGCCCGTCTCGATCTGACCCTGGGTGACATGATCCCGGAAGAAGAGCGCGTCGTGACCATCTCCCACGGTGGCTATGCCAAGACCCAGCCCTTGGCTGCGTACCAGGCTCAGCGTCGTGGCGGTAAAGGCAAATCGGCCACCGGCGTCAAGGATGAGGACTACATCGCTCACCTGCTGGTTGCCAACAGCCACACGACGCTGTTGCTGTTCTCCAGCAAGGGCAAAGTGTACTGGCTCAAGACCTACGAAATCCCGGAAGCGTCCCGCGCTGCCCGTGGTCGTCCGCTGGTCAACCTTCTGCCATTGAGCGAAGGCGAATACATCACCACCATGTTGCCGGTCGATCTCGAAGCCATGAAGCGTCAGGCTGAAGAAGAAGAGGCTGAAGGCGTTGAGGTTGATGTAGAAGAAATCGAAAACAGCAACGAGACCGACGAAGAGCGTCGTGCCCGTATCAAGGCTGCTGACCGCAAGAAAGCACCGTTCATCTTCATGTCGACCGCCAACGGCACCGTGAAGAAAACTCCGCTGGTGGCCTTCAGCCGTCAGCGCAGCGTCGGCCTGATCGCGCTGGAACTGGACGAAGGCGACATCCTGATCTCCGCTGCTGTCACCGACGGCGAGCAGGAAATCATGCTGTTCTCCGACGGCGGCAAGGTAACGCGCTTCAAGGAATCCGAAGTTCGCGCCATGGGCCGTACCGCCCGCGGTGTGCGTGGCATGCGTCTGCCAGAAGGGCAGAAGCTGATTTCCATGCTGATTCCGGAAGAAGGCAGCGAAATTCTCACTGCTTCCGCGCGCGGCTACGGCAAGCGCACGGCGATCACCGAGTTCCCTGAGTACAAGCGTGGTGGTCAGGGCGTTATCGCCATGGTCAGCAACGAGCGTAACGGCCGTCTGGTCGGCGCTGTTCAGGTGCAGGACGGTGAAGAGATCATGCTGATCTCCGATCAGGGCACCCTGGTGCGTACCCGTGTCGACGAAGTGTCGAGCCTGGGTCGTAACACGCAAGGTGTGACGCTGATCAAACTGGCCAAGGATGAAACCCTGGTCGGTCTGGAGCGGGTTCAGGAGCCTTCGGAAATCGAAGGTGAAGAGCTTGAAGGGGAAGAGGGCGAGGAATTCGAAGGCGCTGTCGTAAACGACGATGCTGTTGAAGACCAGCAACTCGACGCCGCAGCAGACGAAGAACCGCAAGAATAAGCGGGCAACCAAGGGGGCGGATGAAAATTCGCCCCCTTGTTATTTGTCCTGTTTGAAAATTTGCAACACTGCACGGGATCGTTCCCACGCTTTGCGTGGGAATGCCGCTCGGGACGCTCCGCGTCCCATGACGCAGAGCGTCATTGGATGCATTCCCACGCAGAGCGTGGGAACGATCATCCGCAGACTAAAAGATTTAAGTGACCACCAAATCAGAGCGAGATTGGATGTGAGCAAGCGAGCCTATAACTTCTGCGCCGGTCCTGCGGCGCTTCCTGAAGCTGTCCTGCAGCGCGCCCAGGGTGAACTCCTTGATTGGCACGGCAAGGGTCTGTCGGTCATGGAAATGAGCCATCGCAGCGATGAGTTCGTGTCCATTGCCACCCAGGCCGAGCAGGATCTGCGTGACCTGCTGAATATCCCGTCGAACTACAAAGTACTGTTTCTGCAAGGTGGCGCCAGCCAGCAATTCGCGCAGATTCCACTGAACCTGTTGCCTGAAGGCGGCTCGGCCGACTATATCGATACCGGTATCTGGTCGCAGAAAGCCATCGAAGAAGCTTCGCGTTACGGCCACGTCAACGTTGCCGCCACCGCCAAGCCTTACGACTATTTCGCCATCCCGGGCCAGAACGAGTGGAACCTGTCGAAAGACGCCGCTTACGTTCACTACGCACCGAACGAAACCATCGGTGGTCTGGAATTCCAGTGGATCCCGGAAGTCGGTGACGTGCCGCTGGTGGCTGACATGTCTTCCGACATTCTGTCGCGTCCTGTCGATATCTCGCGCTTCGGCATGATCTACGCTGGCGCCCAGAAGAACATCGGCCCGAGCGGCATCGTCGTCAACATCATCCGCGAAGACTTGCTCGGCAAGGCGCGTGCGCTGTGCCCGACCATGCTCGACTACAAAGTCGCAGCGGATAACGGCTCGATGTACAACACCCCGCCGACCCTGGCCTGGTACCTGTCCGGTCTGGTGTTCCAGTGGCTGAAGGAGCAGGGTGGCGTCGACGCGATCGCCAAACTCAACGACGTCAAACAGCGCACGCTGTACGACTTCATCGACGCCAGCGGCCTCTACAGCAACCCGATCAACAAATCGGACCGCTCGTGGATGAACGTGCCGTTCCGTCTGGCCGATGATCGTCTGGACAAGCCATTCCTCGTCGGTGCCGAAGAACGCGGCCTGCTCAATCTGAAAGGCCACCGCTCCGTGGGCGGCATGCGCGCCTCCATCTATAACGCTGTCGACATCACCGCGGTCAACGCGCTGGTGGCGTACATGGCTGAATTCGAGAAGGAACACGGCTGATGTCCGAGCAAGAACTCAAGGCACTGCGCGTTCGCATTGACGCTCTGGACACCAAAGTCATGGAGCTCATCAGTGAGCGTGCGCGTTGCGCCCAGGAAGTCGCGCGAGTAAAGATGGCCTCGCTGGCCGAAGGCGAAGTGCCGGTGTTCTATCGTCCTGAGCGCGAAGCTCAGGTGCTCAAGCGTGTGATGGAGCGCAATCAGGGGCCGCTGGGCAACGAAGAGATGGCGCGGTTGTTCCGCGAAATCATGTCGTCGTGCCTGGCGCTCGAGCAGCCGCTGAAAGTGGCTTACCTCGGCCCTGAAGGCACCTTCACCCAAGCGGCGGCCATGAAGCACTTTGGTCACGCGGTGATCAGCAAGCCGATGGCGGCGATCGATGAAGTGTTCCGTGAAGTGGCGGCCGGTGCGGTGAATTTTGGCGTGGTGCCGGTGGAGAACTCCACCGAAGGCGCGGTCAATCACACGCTGGACAGCTTCCTCGAACACGACATGGTGATCTGTGGCGAAGTCGAGCTGCGCATTCACCATCATCTGTTGGTGGGTGAAAACACCAAGACCGACAGCATCAGCCGCATCTATTCCCATGCGCAGTCGCTGGCCCAGTGCCGCAAGTGGCTGGACGCGCATTACCCGAATGTCGAACGCGTCGCGGTTTCCAGCAACGCCGAAGCGGCCAAGCGGGTTAAAGGCGAGTGGAATTCGGCGGCGATTGCCGGTGATATGGCGGCAGGGCTATATGGCCTGACCCGTCTGGCCGAGAAGATCGAAGACCGCCCGGACAACTCGACGCGCTTCCTGATGATTGGTAACCAGGAAGTGCCGCCGACCGGCGACGACAAGACCTCGATCATCGTGTCGATGAGCAACAAACCCGGCGCGCTCCACGAGCTGCTGGTGCCGTTCCACGACAACGGGATCGACCTGACCCGCATCGAAACCCGTCCGTCGCGCAGCGGCAAATGGACCTACGTGTTCTTCATCGACTTCGTCGGCCACCACCGTGACCCGTTGATCAAAGGTGTGCTGGAAAAGATCAGTCAGGAAGCAGTAGCACTCAAAGTGCTGGGTTCCTACCCGAAAGCAGTTCTCTAAGGGGCGGTAGCAAATGAGTGGCAACTTCCTCGCTCTGGCACAGCCGGGCGTGCAACAACTTTCGCCGTACGTTCCGGGCAAGCCTGTGGACGAACTGGCGCGCGAGCTGGATCTGGATCCGGCGAAAATCGTCAAACTGGCGAGCAACGAAAACCTGTTGGGCGCCAGTCCGAAAGCCTTGGCGGCGATCCGCGAAGAGCTGGCCGAGCTGACCCGTTATCCGGATGGCAATGGTTTCGCATTGAAATCCTTGCTGGCCGAGCAGTGCCGCGTCGACCTGAATCAGGTCACCTTGGGTAACGGTTCCAACGATATTCTTGAGCTGGTCGCGCGCGCCTATCTGGCGCCGGGCCTGAATGCGGTGTTCAGCGAGCACGCATTTGCGGTGTACCCGATCGCTACTCAGGCTGTCGGCGCGCAAGCCAAAGTGGTGCCGGCCAAGAATTGGGGGCATGACTTGCCTGCAATGCTCGCGGCCATCGATGCCGACACCCGCGTGGTGTTCATCGCCAATCCGAACAACCCGACTGGCACCTGGTTCGGCGCTGAAGCGCTGGACGAGTTCCTGCAGGATGTTCCGGAGCATGTGCTGGTGGTGCTGGACGAGGCTTACATTGAGTACGCCGAAGGCAGCGATCTGCCGGACGGCCTGGATTTCCTCGCCGCTTACCCGAACCTGCTGGTTTCGCGCACCTTCTCCAAGGCTTACGGCTTGGCGGCATTGCGCGTTGGTTACGGTCTGTCGAGTCCGGTTGTTGCTGACGTGCTGAACCGCGTTCGCCAGCCGTTCAACGTCAACAGCCTCGCGTTGGCAGCAGCCTGCGCAGCGTTGAAAGATGAGGAGTATCTGGCGCAAAGCCGTCAGCTCAACGAGTCGGGCATGCAGCAGTTGCAGGCCGGTTTCCGTGAGCTGGGTCTGGGCTGGATCGAGTCGAAAGGCAACTTCATCTGCGTCGATCTCGGCCAGGTTGCAGCCCCTGTGTTCCAGGGCTTGCTGCGCGAAGGCGTGATCGTGCGTCCAGTGGCCAATTACGGCATGCCGAACCACCTGCGGGTGACCATCGGTCTGCCAGCGGAAAACAGCCGTTTCCTTGAAGCGCTGCGCAAGGTTCTGGCTCGTGGGTGATGTCACTGCAATGCAATCTGCTGCACCTATGATCGGTCGCCTTGTGGTGGTCGGTCTGGGGTTGATCGGTGGTTCGTTTGCCAAAGGCTTGCGTGAAAGCGGTGTGTGCCGTGAAGTGGTCGGGGTCGATCTCGATCCGCAATCGCGCAAGCTCGCGGTCGAGTTGGGTGTGGTCGATCGTTGTGAAGATGACTTGGCAGCGGCTTGCCAGGGTGCTGACGTAATTCAGCTGGCGGTGCCGATTCTGGCCATGGAAAAAGTGCTCGCGCGTCTGGCGAGCATGGATCTGGGCTCGGCGATTCTGACCGACGTCGGCAGCGCCAAAGGCAATGTGGTGCGCGCGGCAACCGAGGCGTTTGGCGCGATGCCGCCGCGTTTCGTGCCGGGCCATCCGATTGCCGGTTCCGAGCAGAGCGGGGTGGAAGCCTCCAATGCTGAGCTGTTCCGTCGTCACAAAGTGATTCTCACGCCGCTCGAGCAAACCGATCCGGCCGCGTTGGCTGTGGTTGATCGTCTGTGGCGCGAATTGGGCGCCGACGTCGAGCACATGCAAGTCGAGCGTCACGATGAAGTGTTGGCCGCGACCAGCCATCTGCCGCACTTGCTGGCCTTCGGTCTGGTCGATTCGTTGGCCAAGCGCAATGAAAACCTTGAGATCTTCCGTTACGCTGCCGGTGGTTTCCGCGATTTCACAAGAATCGCCGGAAGCGACCCGGTGATGTGGCACGACATCTTCCTCGCCAACCGCGAGGCTGTTCTGCGCACACTCGATACATTTCGCAGCGACCTCGACGCCTTGCGCGACGCGGTCGATGCAGGGGATGGGCACCAATTGTTGGGCGTTTTCACTCGCGCCCGGGTTGCCCGCGAGCATTTCAGTAAAATCCTGGCCCGCAGGGCCTATGTGGACGCTATGAATTCCAACGATCTGATCTTCCTGGCTCAACCTGGTGGCCGCCTGTCCGGTCGGATTCGCGTACCGGGTGACAAATCCATTTCCCACCGCTCGATCATGCTCGGTTCGCTGGCCGAAGGCGTCACCGAAGTCGAAGGCTTCCTCGAGGGCGAAGACGCCCTGGCGACTTTGCAGGCGTTCCGCGACATGGGCGTGGTCATCGAAGGCCCGCACCACGGCCGCGTGACCATTCACGGTGTCGGCTTGCACGGCCTGAAACCGGCGCCGGGCCCGATCTACCTGGGCAACTCCGGTACTTCGATGCGTCTGCTCTCCGGCCTGCTGGCCGCGCAAAACTTCGACAGCACTTTGACTGGCGATGCGTCGCTGTCCAAGCGTCCAATGAATCGCGTGGCCAATCCACTGCGTGAAATGGGCGCCGTGATCGAAACCGCCGCTGAAGGTCGTCCACCGATGACCATTCGTGGCGGGCACAAGCTTAAAGGCCTGACTTACACCATGCCGATGGCCAGTGCCCAGGTGAAATCCTGCCTGCTGCTCGCCGGCCTGTACGCCGAAGGCAAGACCACCGTGACCGAGCCGGCCCCGACTCGTGATCATACCGAGCGCATGCTGCGCGGCTTCGGTTACCCGGTCAGCGTTGAAGGCGCGACGGCTTCGGTTGAATCCGGCGGCAAGTTGACGGCGACCCATATTGAAGTACCGGGTGACATCTCGTCGTCGGCGTTCTTCCTGGTCGCAGCCTCGATCGCCGAAGGTTCGGAGCTGGTGCTTGAGCACGTCGGCATCAACCCGACCCGTACCGGCGTCATCGACATCCTGCGCCTGATGGGCGCGGACATCACCCTGGAAAACCAGCGCGAAGTCGGCGGCGAGCCTGTGGCTGACCTGCGCGTGCGAGCAGCTAAACTCAAGGGTATCGAGATTCCCGAGGAGCTGGTTCCGCTGGCCATCGACGAGTTCCCGGTACTGTTCGTCGCCGCTGCCTGTGCCGAAGGGCGCACGGTGTTGACCGGCGCTGAAGAACTGCGCGTCAAGGAATCGGATCGTATCCAGGTCATGGCGGACGGTTTGCTGGCGCTGGGCGTCAAGTGTGAACCGACGCCGGACGGCATCATCATCGACGGCGGCCAGATTGGCGGCGGCGAAGTGCATGGTCACGGCGATCACCGCATTGCGATGGCTTTCAGCGTTGCATCGCTGCGCGCCACTGCACCGATCCGCATCCATGATTGCGCCAACGTCGCGACGTCGTTCCCGAACTTCCTCGCGTTGTGCGCGCAGGTCGGTATTCGTGTGGCACAAGAGGCTCAGTCGTGAAAAACATTGCACCGGTCATCACCATCGATGGGCCAAGCGGCTCGGGCAAAGGCACGGTCGCCGGGATTCTGGCCAAGCGTCTGGGCTGGAACCTGCTGGATTCCGGTGCGCTGTACCGCCTGCTGGCATTTGCTGCGCACAACCATGGCGTTGACCTGACCAATGAAGAGCTGCTGAAGAAACTGGCCGCTCATCTGGATGTGCAGTTCATCGCGGCGACCGACGGTCAGTTGCAGCGGATCATCCTGGAAGGTGACGAAGTCAGCGATGTCATTCGCACCGAGAGCATCGGTTCCGGAGCTTCGCAAGTGGCTGCATTGCCGGCTGTGCGCGAGGCGCTGCTGCAGCGTCAGCGCGCTTTCCAGGAGGCGCCGGGCCTGGTGGCCGACGGTCGCGACATGGGTACGGTGGTTTTTCCGAATGCGCCGCTGAAGATTTTCCTCACCGCGAGTGCCGAGGAGAGGGCGCGCCGTCGATATTTGCAGTTGAAGGGCAAAGTCGAGGGTGTTAGTCTGTCGAGTCTGCTAGATGAGATCCGTGCACGCGATGAGCGTGACACCCAGCGAGCGGTAGCCCCGCTTAAGCCGGCGGCTGACGCCATACAGCTGGATTCCACGGAGTTGTCCATTGATCAGGTGCTTGAACGCATCATGAGCGAGATCGCCATTCGCGATATCGCCGGGTGACCAAGAAGGTTGCAGGGGACCAGTCATAGTCCTGTGGCGCTTCTTTTATTTGAAACTAACCCACACCGTCTGGGGTGTGGAGATGGGCGTATCCTTCGCCCTCATTTACAGGAATTAAAATGAGCGAAAGCTTTGCGGAACTCTTTGAAGAAAGCCTAAAAACCCTGAACCTTCAGGCAGGCTCCATCATCACCGGTGTTATCGTTGATATCGATTACCAAGCTCGCTGGGTAACCGTTCACGCTGGCCTGAAGTCTGAAGCACTCATCCCGCTTGAGCAGTTCTACAACGACGCTGGCGATCTGACTATCAATGTCGGTGACGAAGTTCACGTTGCTCTGGACTCGGTTGAAGACGGTTTCGGTGAAACCAAGCTGTCCCGTGAAAAAGCCAAGCGCGCTGAGTGCTGGATCGTTCTGGAAGCAGCCTTCGCAGCTGAGGAAGTGGTCAAGGGCGTTATCAACGGTAAGGTTAAAGGCGGCTTCACTGTCGACGTTAACGGCATCCGTGCGTTCCTGCCAGGTTCCCTGGTTGACGTCCGTCCAGTGCGCGACACCACGCACCTGGAAGGCAAAGAGCTGGAATTCAAGGTCATCAAGCTGGACCAGAAGCGCAACAACGTTGTCGTTTCCCGTCGCAGCGTCCTGGAAGCCGAGAACTCCGCCGAGCGTGAAGCTCTGCTGGAATCCTTGCAGGAAGGCCAGCAAGTCAAAGGTATCGTCAAAAACCTCACCGATTACGGCGCATTCGTCGATCTGGGTGGCGTGGACGGCCTGCTGCACATCACCGACATGGCCTGGAAGCGCATCAAGCATCCTTCCGAGATCGTCAATGTTGGTGACGAAATCGACGTCAAGGTTCTGAAATACGATCGCGAACGCAACCGTGTTTCCCTGGGCCTGAAGCAACTGGGCGAAGATCCGTGGGTTGCTATCAAAGCCCGTTACCCAGAAAGCACTCGCGTTACCGCTCGTGTAACCAACCTGACCGACTACGGCTGCTTCGCTGAGCTGGAAGAAGGCGTTGAAGGTCTGGTACACGTTTCGGAAATGGACTGGACCAACAAGAACATCCACCCTTCGAAAGTCGTACAAGTCGGCGACGAAGTGGAAGTTATGGTTCTGGACATCGACGAAGAGCGTCGTCGTATCTCCCTGGGCATCAAGCAGTGCAAATCTAACCCATGGGAAGATTTCTCTGGCCAGTTCAACAAGGGCGATAAAATCTCCGGCACCATCAAGTCGATCACCGATTTCGGTATCTTCATTGGTCTGGACGGCGGCATCGACGGTCTGGTTCACCTGTCCGACATCTCCTGGAACGAAGTGGGCGAAGAAGCTGTTCGTCGTTTCAAGAAGGGCGACGAGCTGGACACCGTTATCCTGTCGGTTGACCCAGAGCGCGAGCGTATCTCCCTGGGTATCAAGCAGCTGGAAAGCGATCCGTTCTCCGAGTACGTCTCGGTTAACGACAAAGGCGCCATCGTTAAAGGCACTGTGAAAGAAGTTGACGCCAAAGGCGCCATCATCGTTCTGGCCGACGATATCGAAGCGACTCTGAAAGCCTCCGAAATCAGCCGTGACCGCGTTGAAGACGCGCGCAACGTTCTGAAAGAAGGCGAAGAAGTAGAAGCCAAGATCATCAGCGTTGATCGTAAGAGCCGCGTGATCCAACTCTCCATCAAGTCGAAAGACGACGCTGAAGAGAAAGAAGCTATCCAGAGCCTGAAAGCAGCTCCGGAAGGCGAAGCAGTTGACACCACCATGGCTGCACTGCTGAAGCAAGCAATGGCCAAACAGAACTAAGTTCTGCTTGATCATGAAAAAGGGCGACTTCGGTCGCCCTTTTTTGTGCCTGCAATTTGACGGCAGGTCAGGTTTCCGGTGAAACCAATCTCACGCTTGGGCTGTCTGTTTCTTTATTCGGATCAATCGTCTATTCGCGACTAAGCTTGGGCTTGGGTGCGCAGTAGTCGGGCAGTTGCCTGGCATAAGGAAGTGGATGAACAAGTTTATTGTCCTCATAGCGATCTTGTTGAGCGCTGGCTGTACTACAAGTGCCAAGACCCATGCGGTGCGCGGGGTCAGTGGTATTGAAGTCGATTGTTCCGGTTTGGGCTCGGGCTGGGAAAAGTGCCAGAAGCGTGCAGCGAAGGAGTGCAAGGGCGCTGGCTATAAGGTGGTGACGCGATCTGATGACGCCAAGGATGAAGATGAGTTTCCCTTTGGCTTCAATCCAGCTGGCTACGTGACGCGTACCATGCTGGTGATCTGTCGCTGAGTGCGGTGAACCGGTTTGGTGATCTGATGCTCTGAAAATGGGCGTTTTGACGCTAAGGAAGATATGTCAATCCCTGGGCTGTTCAAAATCTTCCGGGCGTGCTAAAACCTTTCAAGCGCTGATCTAGCTGCTTGAAAAAGAAGGGAAAAATATGACGAAGTCGGAGTTGATCGAACGAATTGTCACCCATCAAGGGCTGCTCTCATCCAAGGATGTGGAGCTGGCCATCAAGACCATGCTTGAACAAATGTCCCAGTGTCTGGCCACCGGTGATCGTATCGAGATCCGTGGGTTTGGCAGCTTCTCACTGCATTATCGCGCGCCGCGTGTAGGGCGCAATCCAAAGACCGGTCAGTCCGTCAGCCTTGACGGTAAGTTCGTTCCACACTTCAAGCCGGGCAAAGAACTGCGCGATCGTGTGAACGAGGAAGAGGAGGAGGGCGTTTGATCCTCGCTGCTGAATATCAGGGAGATGCTCATGCGTAATCTCAAACGCATACTTCTTGGCGTTTTCGTTTTGTTGCTTGTCTTGGTTGTTCTGGTCTTTGTCCTTGAAAACCAGCAGGCGGTGTCGTTGTTGTTTCTAGGTTGGTCCGGACCGCAACTTCCGGTGTCGTTGGTTGTTGTCGTGGCATTGCTGATCGGCATGTTTATCGGCCCGATTCTCGGCTGGTTCCTGGGACGCTCGTCCAGAGCTGCACGCAAGCGCCTTGTCTGAAAACGACAGGTGCAGGGCATCTGTCGAAATTGCGCCTCTGCCTGTCTATATCCATTAGTAAAACCTTCATTAAGCTGTAAAATGCAGCCCTTGTTCGATAGTGGCCTATTCCCACGTCGATTCAGACTGACTCTGACGGAAGCCTCTAATTTGATGGCTTCTGCATTCATGGATTAGACAGTGCTCGTTGGTGTCACTGTCCGCAGCTCAAGGGTATGCTTTCGCGTGAAAATTCTAGTTACCGGCGGCGCCGGGTTCATCGGCTCGGCAGTCATTCGCCACATCATTTCCAACACCGCCGATTCTGTCGTCAATGTCGACAAGCTGACTTACGCCGGTAACCTGGAGTCTTTGGCTGAAGTCAGCCAGGACTCGCGATACGCATTCGAGCGCGTTGATATCTGTGATCGCGATCAAATCGACCGCGTCCTGCGAGAGCATCAGCCGGATGCGATCATGCATCTTGCTGCAGAGTCGCACGTTGATCGTTCGATTTCGGGGCCTTCCGAATTCATTCAAACCAACATCATCGGCACTTACACGTTGCTCGAGGCGGCTCGTCATTACTGGGCTGCGCTTGATGATGCACGTAAAGCCAACTTTCGCTTCCATCACATTTCCACTGACGAAGTGTATGGCGACCTGGAAGGCCCGGAAGACCTGTTCACTGAAACCACGCCCTACCAGCCAAGCTCGCCATACTCGGCCAGCAAAGCCAGTTCCGATCATCTCGTGCGAGCGTGGGCTCGCACCTACGGCCTGCCGACTCTGGTCACCAACTGCTCGAACAACTACGGTCCTTGCCACTTCCCCGAGAAGTTGATCCCGCTGATCATCCTCAATGCTTTGGAAGGCAAGCCGTTGCCTGTTTATGGCAAAGGCAACCAGGTTCGTGACTGGCTCTACGTGGAAGACCATGCACGTGCGTTGTATAAAGTCGTCACCGAAGGTGTCATTGGTGAGACTTACAACATCGGTGGTCACAACGAGAAGCAGAACATTGAAGTTGTTCATACGCTTTGTGCGCTGCTTGATGAGCTTCGTCCAGACTCCGCGCATCGTCCGCACGCAAGCTTGATCACTTACGTGCAGGATCGTCCTGGTCATGACCAGCGCTACGCAATTGATGCCAGCAAGATTCAGCGGGAGTTGGGCTGGACGCCGGAAGAAACCTTCGATACCGGCATTCGCAAAACGGTTGAATGGTACCTGCAGAACACCGAGTGGGTTGCTCACGTGAAGAGCGGCAGCTACCAGCAGTGGATCGATCAGAACTACGCAGATCGTTCGAACAAAGCATGAAAATCCTACTGCTGGGAAAAAATGGCCAGGTAGGCTGGGAGTTGCAACGCTCCCTGGCACCTGTTGGCGAATTGATTGCCCTGGATCGTCATCCAGTGGGCAGCTTGAGCGGCGATTTATCCGACCTCGATGCACTTCGCGCGACGATTCGTCAGGTCAAACCCGACGTTATCGTCAATGCAGCGGCTTACACCGCTGTCGATAAGGCCGAATCCGACATCGAACTGGCTGATCGCGTCAACGGTCTCGCTACTCAGGTGATGGCGCAGGAAGCCGCAACACTGGGTGCGTGGCTGATTCACTATTCCACCGACTATGTGTTCAGTGGTGAAGGCTTGACGCCGTGGCGGGAGACCGATGCGGTATCGCCGGTGAATCATTACGGCGCCAGCAAGCTGGCGGGCGAGCAGGCGATCGTCGCTTCGGGCTGCAAGCACCTGATCTTCCGTACCAGTTGGGTCTATGCCGCGCGTGGCAACAATTTTGCCAAGACCATGCTGCGTCTGGCCAAGGATCGCGAAATACTGGGTGTGATCGCCGATCAGATTGGCGCGCCGACCGGTGCTGAGCTGATCGCCGACGTCACCGCGCAGGCTATTGGGCAGGTCCTGCTGCGTCCGGAGCTGGCTGGGCTCTATCATTTGGCCGCCGCCGGCGAAGTCTCCTGGCACGGTTATGCCAGCCATGTGATTGACTTTGCCAAGGCTAATGGTGAAGCGCTTGCCGTCACGGCGATCAATCCGATCGATACCACCGCTTACCCGACACCTGCGCGCCGTCCTTTGAATTCCCGACTGGATACTCAAAAACTGCGCGACAATTTTTCTCTACACTTGCCGGATTGGCAAAGTGGTGTAACTCGAATGCTTAGGGAAGTTCTGAATAAATGACCACGACAAATCGTAAAGGCATCATTCTCGCCGGTGGTTCGGGCACGCGCCTGCACCCGCTGACACTCGGCGTTTCCAAGCAGATGCTGCCAATCTACGACAAGCCGATGATCTTTTATCCGCTGTCGGTACTGATGCTCGCAGGAATGCGTGAAATTCTGATCATCTCCACGCCGGAAGATCTGCCATGTTTCCGCAAGCTACTGGGTGATGGCAGCCTGTACGGCGTCAAGTTGACCTATGCCGAGCAGCCAAGCCCGGACGGGCTGGCTCAGGCGTTCATCATCGGCGAAGAGTTCATCGGTAACGACCCTTGCTGTCTGATCCTGGGTGACAACATCTTTTACGGTCAGCACTTCTCCGACAACTTGCGCTCGGCCTGTGCCCGGCAGCAGGGTGCGACCGTGTTTGGCTACCATGTTTCCGATCCAGAGCGCTTTGGTGTGGTGGAGTTCGATGCATCCGGACGTGCCCTGAGCATCGAAGAAAAGCCGCTGAAGCCAAAATCCAGCTATGCGGTGACCGGTCTCTATTTCTACGACAACCAGGTCGTCGACATTGCCAAGAAGATCAAGCCTTCCGAGCGTGGCGAGCTGGAAATCACCGACGTCAACCGTGCTTACCTCGAGCAGCAGACACTGAATGTCGAAATGCTCGGACGCGGTTTCGCCTGGCTGGATACCGGCACTCACGACTCTCTGCTTGAGGCCAGCCATTTCGTACATACCATCGAACAGCGCCAGGGCCTGAAAGTCGCGTGCCTGGAAGAAATCGCCTACCACAACGGCTGGATCACTGCCGAACAGTTGGGTGTGCAAGCTGAAGCCTTGAAGAAGACCGGTTACGGCCAATACTTGCAGAAGTTGCTGGACTCGCCTTCTCACTGATTCGTAGAAACGAAGTTGTTCGAGTGAGAAAGTTTATCCAGTCCGAGCAGGAAAGTTATGCCAGTAAAACATCCCAAGGTTGCGGTTTTGCTGGCGGCCTTCAATGGAATGCAGTGGATTGAAGAGCAACTCGCCTCGATTCTTGGCCAGTCGGGTGTCGATGTAAGCGTTTATATCAGTATTGATACTTCTACCGATGGAACCGAGGCGTGGTGCGCGGCATACGCGTCTCGGCATCCCGGTGTTGTCGTGTTGCCGCCCGCTGGCTCTTTCGGAGGCGCTTCGCGGAATTTTTTCAGGCTGATCCGTGATGTGGCTATCGAGAGTTACGATTTCGTCGCATTTGCTGATCAGGATGACATCTGGTACCCGGACAAGCTTGAGCGGGCGGTGCGCGAGATTCGGTCACGCGCGGTGGATGCCTATTCGAGCAATGTCGTCGCATTCTGGCCGGACGGCCGCACCCATCTGCTTGATAAGGCGCAGCGCCAGACACCCTGGGATTTTCTGTTTGAAGCTGCTGGCCCGGGCTGCACGTATGTGCTGAGTCGCCCATTCGTCAGCGCCCTGCGCACCGCGATGCTGGCTGACTGGCAGGAATTACAGCACGTCAGTCTGCATGATTGGTATTGCTATGCGTTTGCCCGAAGTCGGGGCTTCAAATGGTTTATCGACCATCGACCGTCCATGAGTTATCGCCAGCATGAACGAAATCAGGTCGGTGCCAATACCGGTCTTAATCCACTGATTGCGCGCTACAAGACTATTCATGACGGGTGGTGGTTTTCCCAGGTCAGAAGGATCGTCCGCTTGGTCGGACTTGAAAATGATCGGTTTGTCCGACGCTGGCTGCCATTGGGGCGGTGGCAGATGCTGACCCTTTCACTGAGTGCCTGGAAGTGTCGTCGTCGAGTGCGCGACAAGATATTTTTCTTCTGTGTTTGCTGGGCTACAGCGGTAATTGGAAACAAAGCCAAATGAGCGCTCCTCGTGTTTTAGTGACAGGTGCTACCGGGTTCGTCGGTGAAGCGCTCGTATTTCGTTTGTTGCGCGATAAGGTATTTACGCCTGTCGCCGCCGTTCGTGGCGAAACCAGGTTGGCCGGTCTTTGTCCGGTAGTGGCGTTCGGGTTGGACGAAAACTCCCCGCTACCGCCTTTGGAAGATGTTGATGTAGTCGTCCATTGCGCGGCGCGCGTGCACGTCATGAATGAAGTGGCCGCAGATCCGCTCGCGGCGTTTCGCCAGGTCAACGTCGAGGGTACCGCGCGACTTGCCCGTCATGCGGCGAAATCCGGAGTCAAACGCTTCATTTTCATCAGCTCGATCAAGGTCAACGGCGAGGCAACATTACCGGGTGCGCCGTTTTCTGCTGATGATGCGCCGGCGCCGGTCGATCCTTACGGAATATCCAAGCGTGAAGCGGAGGACGCATTAAGGCAGATCAGTCAGGACACAGGGATGGAAGTCGTGATTATCCGACCGCCCCTGATCTATGGCCCGGGCGTCAAAGCCAACTTTCTCAATATGATGCGTTGGCTTGAGCGCGGCATACCGCTGCCTTTTGGTGCGATCAACAATCGTCGCAGTCTGGTGGCTATCGGCAATCTCATCGATCTGATCACTGTGTGTATCAAGCATCCCGCCGCTGGCGGCCACGTGTTTCTGGTCAGTGACGCGCAAGACCTTTCTACAACGCAACTGCTTCGGCGAATGGCGGGCGCGCTGAACGTCAAGCCTCGCCTGCTGCCATTGCCGTCTTCGTTGATGACGGTGGGGGCAGCGCTGATCGGGCGACAGGATCTGGCGCAGCGTTTGTGTGGTTCTCTGCAGGTCGATATCGGCAAAACCCAGGCCATCCTTGGGTGGTTGCCGGCTATTAGCGTGGATCAAGCATTGCGCAATACGGCAGGGCACTACCGTGCGAAGCAATGGTGAAGCTGATGATGGCTCTCGCTGCGTCGAGAACTTGGCAAACTGCCACCCTATTTTGCTCAAAGGCCGCTTGCTACCCTATGCCCGCAACGCAAGGGGGCATCAGAAACATTGGAGCCATGAGCTCATTATTATCAATGTTAAAATCTCCCGGTCTGCGTCGGAGATAGGGAAGGCGTAATGTCACTGGGCTATCAAATGGCGCTGCTTCGTCGTTATAATTGCAAATTTTGCGCAGCTTGGAGCAGCGTGTGAGCCTGTTTTATAAGGCTTGTTCGACTGTCCAGGTTTTCGTATGTATTGAACGAACTTGCGCAGGCAAAGTTTTATCATTTCAGCAACGGAGTGCTCGGTGGTAGCCCCCCTTTCCCCGGTTGTCCAAAACAACAGTTTGGATCGCCGCTGTATAGACGATAGTCAGCAAGATTCGGTGGCGCATTTGGGATGTGTTGCGATTCTTGTCTGTACGTTCAATGGTGAGCGCTTTTTGGCTCAACAACTGGAATCCATCGCTCGTCAAACTTACCCCCACTGGTTTGTAGTGGTCTCGGACGATGGTTCATCTGACTCGACATTGGCATTGCTTCGCGAGTTCGGTGAGCGCTGGGGGCATGACAAACTATTGATTCAGCACGGCCCGGGGCGTGGTTATGCAGCCAATTTCCTCACTGTTACCTGTGATGAGTCAATTGATGCCGACTTTTATGCGTGGGCGGATCAGGACGATATCTGGCAGCAAACAAAGCTGGAAGTGGCTTTGCAGCGATTGGCGCAAGCGCCGGTCGATGTGCCCGCGCTTTACTGCGGCAGAACCGAGCTGATCGACGAGCGCGGTAATCACATTGGCCTTTCACCCTTGTTCAGCCGGCCCATGGGATTTTCCAATGCATTGGTGGAGAGCGTCGGGGGCGGCAACACGATGGTCTTCAATGATGTCGCTCGTCAGTTGTTTCAGCGAGCGGGGAGCGGGGTGGATATCGTGTCGCACGACTGGTGGGCGTACCTGCTGGTGAGCGGCAGCGGTGGACGGGTTCTTTACGATTTTTCACCGACCGTTCTTTATCGCCAGCATGACGCCAATCTGATTGGCGCGACTTCGGGGTTGCGCGCCCAGATCGGTCGTTTGCGCATGTTGTTTCGTGGTCGTTTTCGCGGCTGGAATCAAAAGAATGTTACTGCGCTGGAGTCGAATCGACTGCAGCTCAATGAAGAAAGCAGGATGAGGCTGGATTGTTTCCAGCGGGCGCGTCGCTCACGTGGCTTGTCCCGGATCATCTGGTTACGACGATCCGGAGTCTACCGGCAATCCTTATGGGGCAATCTGGGGCTGATGCTGGCGACGCTGTTCAATGGAATTTGACACTCACGTTGCTTTGGCTCCTTTCAGGAATAATTCTGTGGTCACTCAAGTAGTCATCAAACAAGAGCGTTTGCTGGGGAAGCTGGACTCCCTCGGTTTTTTTGAGGTTTGTGCACAATGCTGAATTTTTCAACATCGCCGAAGGAGATGGTAGGCGGCATCTGGCGCAACAGAGGCCTGATCCGGGCGCTGGTGCAGCGGGAAATTGTCGGGCGCTATCGCGGATCCATCATGGGCATGCTGTGGTCGCTGTTCAATCCGATCGTCATGCTGGTGATCTATACATTCGTTTTCAGCGTCGTGTTCAAAGCCAGGTGGAGCGTAGACAGTAGCTCCAAAACCGAATTTGCCCTGATGCTGTTTGCCGGGTTGATTGTGTTCAACCTGTTTTCCGAGTGCATCAACAGAGCGCCAGGACTGATCGTCGGCAACGTCAACTATGTGAAGAAAGTAGTGTTTCCGCTGGAAATTCTCCCTTGGGTAACCTTGGGTGCTGCGATGTTCCACTTCCTTGTCAGCCTGAGCGTCTGGTTGGTTGCCTACCTGATTTTTTTCGGCAAGTTGCACCTGACAATTCTGCTGCTGCCGGTGTTTCTGGCGCCGCTGCTGATTTTTGTCATAGGCCTCGTCTGGTTCCTCGCCTCGATGGGCGTATATCTGCGAGATGTCAGTCAGATCATCGGGGTATGTACCTCGGTTCTGATGTTCCTATCGCCGATTTTCTACCCCATCACCGCGCTGCCGGAACAATACCGGCACTTGCTGTTTCTGAATCCTCTGACACCCGCGATCGAAGATACGCGAGCGTTGCTTTTCCGCGGTGAACTGCCCAGCTTCATTCACCTCGGTTTCTACTATATCGCTGCAGCTCTTGTCTTCTGGCTAGGATTTGCGTGGTTCCAAAAAACGCGTAAAGGATTTGCCGATGTCCTCTAATACAGCGATTGCCGTTAACGGTCTGAGCAAGTGTTTTCATATCTACGACAAACCGAGAGATCGGCTGCTGCAAATGTTCGCGCGCGGCCGTCGACAATACTTTCGCGAGTTCTGGGCGTTGCAGGATGTCTCCTTCACCATCAACAAGGGTGAGACGGTCGGTATTCTTGGGCGCAATGGCAGTGGTAAGTCGACGCTGCTGCAGATGATTTGCGGCACGCTCAATCAGACGCATGGTGACATCCTCACGCACGGCCGTGTGGCCGCCTTGCTAGAGTTGGGTTCTGGCTTCAACCCGGAATTCAGCGGACGTGAAAACGTTTACATGAACGCTGCGGTGCTCGGTCTTACGCGTGAAGAAACCGATGCGCGGTTTTCCGAAATCGAAGCGTTTGCCGAGATTGGCGAGTTTATCGATCAGCCAGTCAAGACCTATTCCAGCGGCATGATGGTTCGACTGGCATTTGCGGTAGCGATTAACGTTGACCCACAAATTCTGATTGTCGATGAGGCATTGTCTGTCGGCGACGAGTTGTTCCAGCGCAAGTGTTTTGCCCGCATCGAAGCGATCAAGGCCAGTGGCGCAACGATTCTGTTCGTATCGCACTCCGGCAGTGCGGTCATTGAACTGTGTACCCGCGCCATTCTTCTGGATAAAGGCGAGAAGCTTGCTGAAGGTGTGCCCAAGGTCATCGTCGGTCAGTATCAGAAGTTGCTGTATGCGCCTGCCGACAAGGTCAGTGTCATACGTGAAGAGATCAAGTCCGGTGCCCTGGAACGACGTGAACTTGAAGCCGAGGCGAAGCGCTCTGCGATCGCCGTCGAGGCATCACAAGCCTCGGACAACGGGTTGGAGGAGTACTACGACCCGCATATCGTTTCCAAGAGCGTGATGTCCTATGAATCTCACGGCGTTCTGATCAGCGACCCACGCATCCTCAATACTGCCGGGCAGCAGGTCAATTGCCTCAAGCGTGGTGACACCTATCGATACACCTATCGGGCGACATTCGCGACAGGTGCCGTAGCGGTCCGTTTTGGCATGATGATCAAGACATTGGCGGGCATCGAAATCGGTGGTTCCGCAAGTGCGGCGGGTGCCCAGGACTCCATTACGTATGTCGCTGCCGAGAGTGAAGTTCAGGTCGAGTTTGCATTCGAGTGCAATTTGAACCCAGGCACCTATTTCCTCAACTGTGGGGCAGTCGGCGTCGTGGGCGAAGGTGAAACGTACCTTCACCGATTGATCGATGCATGCCTGTTCCGGGTTCTGCCGGAAACCGCGCTCACAGCGACCGGAACGGTTGATTTCAAATGTATTCCAGCTATTACCATTTCAAGCGTTGAGCATAATTAATCTTATGGATCATAAACAAATAGTCGTCGTTCTGGGCATGCACCGAAGCGGTACGAGTGCCATTACGCGTGGTTTAAAAGTCCTTGGCGTCGACTTGGGCGACAATCTGTTGCCTGCCGAATCGGGCAATAATGAAAAAGGCTTCTTTGAAGACGCAACGATCACTGCGTACAACGAAGAGTTATTGGCCGCGTTGGGCCACGCCTGGGATAGCCTGGTGCCAATCAGCCCTGAAGAGCTGAGCTTGCCCATCACCCAAAGCCATAAGATTCGTGCCATCGAGCATCTGCGTGAGAAAGTCGCTCACATCAAGTGTTTCGGCGTAAAAGACCCGCGCATGGCCAGACTGTTGCCGTTCTGGCAGGAAATCTTTGCCGAGCTGGGTCTGAAAGTCAGCTACGTTGTCGCCTTCCGTAATCCCAAGAATGTGGCTTACTCGTTGGTCAAGCGCAATGAGTTCGAAGTGGAGAAGGGCTACTTTCTCTGGCTGGAGCACATGCTGTTCAGCTTGAAGTACAGCCAGGGTGCTTCGCGGGTTTTTGTCAACTACGAGCTGATGCTTCAGGCACCTGAGCAGCAGTTGCGCCGTATTTCCGAGTCGCTGGATTTGCCATTCGATCCGCAAGGGCCGGAGTTCCAGGAATATCAGAACAAGTTTCTCCAGCACTCGCTGCAACACAACAGCTTTACGCTGGATGAGCTCAGCAAGGATGCCAGCGTTCCTGCCGATGTCTTGAGTCTCAGTCTTGTGCTTTTGCAACTGTCGCGCGATGAACGCGCAGATGATCAAGCCGTTGTCGATACAGTCAACGAACTCTATCAAGCAATGATCGAGCGCTTGCCGGCGTATCGCCTCATGCGTCATTTCGATGTAAGCAATACGGAACTGAATGCGCAACTGAGCTTGAAAGGCAAAAGTCTCGAGGCTTTGGAAGCTGATCACAGCAAGCTTGAAACGAGCCACGCAGAGTTAAAATCTGATTATTCCAAGTTGAGCGAGCATCGACGCTGGCTTGAGACTCAATATGACTCTTTGACATCGAAGCTTTCCGAGTCAGAGGGATCGGTGCATAGTCTTGAAGCTGACTTGCGTCGTCATGCTTCCGGGCGGTTTTTGCTCAAGTCACTGGTTTCGCATATTGCCGAGCGATTCGGCTTGCGGTATCGAGGTGATAATCCCGCCGAGAGCGAGCTGTTTGATGCCGATTATTATCTGAGCACCTACGAAGACGTTCGTGCCGCAGGTGTTAATCCTTTGCAGCACTATCTGGAGCAAGGTTGGCGCGAAGGTCGTGATCCTTCGGCAGGTTTTTCCACCAAGGGGTATCTGGATCACTATCCGGATGTACGACTGCGACGTGTCAACCCGCTGATCCACTACCTGCGCCACGGATATTATGAGGGGCGGTCGATTTACGATGTCAAAGGTCGTAACTACCACCTTTCCCGTACGGTCAGCCGCCACCGCGTTGTCGTGCAGTTGTTGAATCTGGTTTCGCAACAGCCGGAGTTACTGGGGCGCTTTGTCCGTGAAGCACGACGTGGTGGATTGCGTCATGCCTTGGCGATTGCTGCCCGCAAGCTCAAGCGCAGTCAGAAGCGACTTGCCCTGAGCCAGGTCTCCAAACAACTTGGCGATGCTGCATTGACTGAGTACGAAGTACTGAAAGTCGTGCCTTACTATCTGGACCCTTATCTCCCCGAGGCTCCAAAAACTGCTCCCGCAATGGTTGCCGTTCACCTTCATTTGAGCAGTGAGCAAATGTCCGGGGACTGGCTGGGATACCTCAAGAATATCCCTGTCGAGTTCGATTTGTATGTGTCCCGCACTGGCAGTGACAATTCCAGGTTTGACGATAAACCGCTGCGCGCTGCCGTGCCTCTGTTGCGCCAATTGGTTGTTGATGTCGTCCCTGAACACGCCGGCGCTATTGCATCGCTGATTGTCCAGTTCGGTGATCGCCTCAAGGAATACGACGTTGTCGCGCACTTGCATGACGAAGCCGGCAGCGACGACGGTTCGGGTGTCAAAGAGCGTCTTGATCTCCTCTGCGGCTCGCCTGCCAATGTCGGGCAGATTCTGCAATTGCTCGGTGGCGACGCGAAAGTGGTTTATCCCGTCGACATCCGAGCTGAGTCTGCGGACTACCATCAGGCTGGCTGGAGTGATGCCGGAAACGTGATTGCCACGGTTCTGGAAAAGTACACGGAAGTGGACGCCAAGAGTTTCCCTGGCGCGCAATTCCCACGTGCGGGTCTGTTCTGGGCGCGGGTCGGCACGATCAGTGATCTGTTACAACTGCCGTTGCAGTTTGAGCATTTCGCAAATGCCGGCGACGCTGTTGCGCCGGACATGTTGAGCCGTACGCTGCAGCGCTTGGTGCTGGTTAATACAACAATCAGTGAAGGGCGTAATTACCAGTTGGAAGCGCCGCAGATTTCTCACGAGCCGCGCGACTACTACGAGCCGCAGGTTGATTACTCGGCCAGCATCAAACACGATACGGTCAAAGTACTAGCGTACTACCTGCCTCAGTTCCACCCAACGCCTGAAAATGACGAATGGCACGGAACCGGGTTTACCGAGTGGCACAAAGTTCGTTCGGCCAATCCGCTGTTCTTTGGCCATTATCAGCAACACGTTCCGCACGAGGACATCGGGTACTACCACCTCGACGGCCCGGCGCAGTTGCAGCAACAGGCTGAAATGATGCAAAAGTCCGGTGTTCATGGCCTGATTTTCTATCATTACTGGTTCACCGGCCGAATGATCCTTGAGAAGCCAGCGCAGATGCTGGTGGCCAATCCCGAGATCAACATGCCGTTTGCCTTTTGCTGGGCGAATGAAAACTGGACTCGCCGTTGGGATGGCAACGAGCAGGAAATTCTGCTCGGTCAGGTTTACTCGAAAGAAGATGCGCGTGGCTTCATTCGCTATCTCATTCCGTTCTTCAAAGACGAGCGCTACATCAAAGTAGACGGGCGTCCGATGCTGCATGTGTATCGTCCGTCGTCGATCGAGCATATCGAAGAATACCTGGAAGTCTGGCGCGAAGAGTGTGAGAGCGCCGGCCTGAAGGCGCCTTACATGGTGGCGACATTGACGCGTGGTGCGACGCAGCCCCAAGACCACGGGATGGATGCTGCGGTTGAGCGGGTGCTGCACGACTGGACGGCTGACGCTGTACCAGATACTCGCAACCAGTTGCGTCCGTACTGGCCTCTGGAAGGTAACGTCCTTAACTACGGTGAAGTTGCCGACCATTACATGGCACAAGATCTGGGCAAGGATTTCACCCTGTTCCGGTCTTTGGTTCCGACGTGGGATAACACCGCTCGTTACGGCAACAGAGCCTATGTGCTGAACAACTTCACCACCGAAAAATTCCAGACGTGGATGGAGTTTTTGGTCGACTATTCCGAGCAAAACCTGGCGGAAGATCGTCGATATGTTGTCGTCAACGCGTGGAATGAATGGGCCGAAGGCGCACACCTTGAACCGGATACGCGCTTCGGTTACGGCTACCTCAATTCCATCGGTCGCGCGTTGTCCGGTCAGCCGTTTGCAGCGATCAGCCATTGTGTTCCTGCCACCGATTTGAAGCTCAACGTGGCTTTGACACCCGAGGCCCAGGCTCGTCTGGACGCCGAGCCGGAATCGGCTCGCAAGTTCCTTGCTTGCCTGGCCAGTTCGAGCGTGCTGCACAACTGCTCCGTCACCGCCGACAATGCCCAGCTCCAGCAGGTGTTGCAGGCGCAAGGCGTGAATACTCACGGCCACCAGCCCGCTGATGCTGAGTTCACGTTGGTGTTCAGTGACATCTGCCTGTTTCCTGCGACAGCCATCGAGTCGTTGCTGAGAATGGCGAAACGACACAAGGGCTATTCGGTGTCGGCCAGTGTGCGAAATGATCCGCTGTTCGTGCAGGGGGAGGGGACTGTCAACCTCAGCATCGATGCAAGTCAGGTGGCTTGCATGGAATTGCAACTGGCGTCTCCGGCAGTCGGTTACAAAGTATGCTGTGAGGCCGCCTGTTTCCGTCTTCTGCCGGAGAGCGGCGTCCAGGGCGCAGCGCTCGATACGGTATCGACTATCGTGCGTTATCACCGTCGTGGCGACCGCGCTTCGCTGATCAATGCGCTACTGTCGTTGGTTGCCCAGTCCGGTTGCCGAGTGCTGCCGGTGCTGGCTATTCAGGACATGGATGACGAAGAAATTGCGCTACTGCAGGCGCAACTCGATCAACTGCCGTGGAGCGAGCATTGCGCGCCGCTGATTCGTCGTTACTTCTCGACAGAGCAAGCCCCGGATCTGCGTTCGCTGATGCTGAACGATGCACTGAAAGCTATTGGCAGTGGTTATGCGGCATTTCTTGATTACGACGACATGTTGTTTCCGTGGGCTTACAGCTCACAGATCGAGCAGCTCAAGTCCAGCGGCAAGAACGCAACCTTTGCGCGGGTTTACTCCACCATGGTGGATTCGGCGACCGGTTGCATTGTCAAGCGCGACAAAATTTATGACTACGGTGAAACCTATCGCGATTTCATCGAGCATAACCATGCACCGCTGCACAGTTTCCTGTTGGATCTGGATCAGTGCGATCTGCAAGCCATCACCTACTTCGATGATATGAAGTACATGGAAGACTACTATCTGACGATGCAGTTGTTTACTCGCGACGGCACCGATTGGGCGTCGCTGCGCACGTGTGACTTTATCGGTGATTACATTCACCGAATTGGCTGCGACACGCATACGCTTGCACTGACTGACGAGCAACAGCGTCTCGACTTGCTCAGTAGTGAGTCTTATCGCATTTGCGAGGCCCGCATCAAGGCCTTGCGTGATCGTCTACTGCCCCACGTGTAGTGCAGGAGGCCCGCCAGTTCGCTGGCGGGCCTTGATCGTCTGATTGGAATAAGGTTAATCGAATGAGTAAGGATCTGGTTTTTCACGCTACTGCTGTCAGCGCCTCGGCAAGAGCCCAGGTGAAGGGGCAAAAGCCTGCAGTGATTTGGCTCACGGGATTGAGCGGCGCCGGAAAGTCGACGATTGCCAACGCACTTGAGCAGGCGCTGGTCGCCAAGGGGCGGCATACGTTCCTGCTGGATGGTGACAACTTGCGGATGGGTTTGTGCAAGGATCTTGGCTTCAAGGATGCCGATCGTGTGGAAAATATTCGCCGAGTAGCGGAAGTTTCCAAGTTGCTCGTCGACGCAGGTTTGATCGTGATTACTGCTTTTATCTCGCCTTTCCACCGCGATCGCGCCATGGCGCGCGACGTGATCGGCAGCGGCGAGTTTGTTGAGGTTTTCATCGACACATCGCTTGAAGAGTGTGAGCGACGCGATCCTAAAGGGCTTTATGGCAAAGCCCGGGCCGGAGAAATCAAGAACTTCACTGGAATTGATTCGGCCTACGAGGCACCTACGGCTGCCGATATTCGTATCAATACAGTTGAGGAAGACCTGGCGGCGTGCATTGCCCGAGTTGTGGATTACTTGGATAACAGGTTCATCCAATGAAAACGGTCGTCATCATCGGAGCCGGTTTCAGTGGAGCGGTGACCGCCGCGCAATTACTGCGGCAGGGCTCCCCGGATGTCCGCATTGTTTTGATTAATCGTTCTGGCGCAATGGCTCGCGGACTCGCTTACGGCACGAACAGCCCACTGCATCTGCTGAATGTGCCTGCGGGCAACATGAGTGCTTATGTTGATGAACCAGAGCACTTTTTGCGTTTTTGCCAAGCTCGGGATTCTGCTTACTCCGCATCCTCTTTCGTTCCACGCAAGATGTATGGCGATTATCTGGCTTCGGTTCTGGATGAGGCTGAGCGCCATGGTTTCGGCGATGTAGAGCTGGAGCGCGTGATTTCGGAAGTTGATAGCCTGAACCCGCATGGTGCCGGCGCCATTGTAAAACTGGCCAACGGACAGCAGATCATTGCGGATCAAGTTGTTCTAGCCTTCGGTAATTTTTCTCCGCTTGACCCACCGGGATTCAACTCATCGTTGGGAGTTGAGCAATACCAGGCAGACCCATGGTCCGGCGTTGCGGCCTCATCCGGTGGATTGGATAGTCCGGTGTTGTTGGTGGGTACCGGATTGACAGCGCTCGATGTTGCATTGGGATTGTTGCAGCAAGGTCATCGTGGCCCCATTCACATGGTTTCCAGGCGCGGGCTGCAGCCCTTGCCTCACCGCGCGCAGCGTTCGGCTCTGGAAGTGCCGCTCAATATTGTTGAAAAACTCCTGCAGTTGCCTCCTACGGTAGCTGGATACATGCGGTTGATTCGCCAGGAAATTGCGACCTCGCAAGCACACGGCCTGGACTGGCGTGACGCGTTGGCATTGTTGCGTTCGATTACACCGGACTTGTGGATTCGCCTGCCGAATATTGAGCGTCGCCGTTTCCTGCGCCATGTTCAGCCTTATTGGGATGTTCACCGGCATCGGGTGGCGCCGGCAGCTTATCAGCGTTTCGATGAGGCTCAGGCAGCCGGGCAAATTCATTCTATGGCGGGTCGCATAAAGAGCGTCACTCGCCATACCAATAGCCTGACAGTTAAGCTTCAGCTACGGGCTACAGGCCGTTTGGAAGAAATCACCGTCGGCCGGGTTATCAACTGCACGGGCCCCAATACAAATTTGAGTCGTGTGAATGATGCGTTGATCACTCAACTCAGAGTGGACGGACTGGTAAAGCTCGATCCTCTCGGGCTTGGGCTAAGCGTTGACGATCAACTATCGGTCATCAATGCTAACGGCAATGCTGTTCCCTGGTTGCATTACATAGGACCGATGCTCAAAGCCGACTTTTGGGAAGCCACAGCGGTCCCGGAATTACGGCAACACGCGAAGGCGCTGGCGGTGCGACTATCCGATCAGCTTCGTTAGGCGTTGAGTTTTCCATGAAAAAGGGCCCGAAAGGGCCCTTTTTTCATGGGAGGCTATTTAACCGGGATCGTTTGTTCTTGATCAGTCAATTTGACCGATTCCGGGCGCTTAAGAAGTTTGCCTTTCAGTTTCAAGGCCGGTTTTTCAATGATGAACCAGCAGGCAAGGCAGATGGGAATTGACGCCAGAAGAACGAACCAGAACAGTTTGAAGCCCAAGGGAATGAGCCCCAGAAGAAAAGCTCTGACCAGGCAGTGCGTCAGATAAAGTGAATAGCTGATGTCGATCTTCAGCTCCGGAAACTTAGGGCCGGCAATAGCAAATACCAACATTGCCGCAAAAGAGAAAAAGTCGATATACAACGAACTCTGGCGAACGACTGCGTTATACGGCTCGTTGAACGAAGCGGCGATAGCGGCAAGAAATACAAGCGTGGCGAGGACCGGACTGACTTTTTCCTTTATCAGCTCTTTGTATTTGTAGGCGATATTGCCGAGGAGGAAGGATCCTGCCAACAAAGCCCACATCGTTATAAACGATTTCGGGAGATAGATCGATGCGGCAATACACAGTGCGCAGAGAACCATTGGCAGGTATTTTATTCTGTAAAGGCCGCAAGATACCGCGATAAAAAGCGCTACATAAAGCACTTCCTCATACATCAGAGACCAGACGACGGCGTTCTCCGGTGGTGTGCCGAATGGCCACAACCAGTAGAGAATAGTCCTGAACATTTCCTGGCTATCCCAGATCAGCGCGACGGCAATGAAAGAGACAAAGAGCAGCGGAAGAACGCGAAGTGCTCTGCTGATGAAGAAGTGGAGGGCGGGGCGACGTTCAAGACTGGCGAACACAACGAAGCCACTGATTGCAATAAACGCCGGTACGGGGTTGATGAATACCGAAGACGCGATACCGGTATGAATGGCAACCACTTGAATGGCAAAAAAAGTCCGTAGCCAGTCAAAGCTATTGTACTTTTCAAATGTGTTACTACTGATGCGGGACATACTATTTCTCTGAGGGAGCGAGGTTTTTCAGTGTTGAACCGCGTTAGCAACTGATGGCTTTCTTCAATACATCCACCACTCGCTCCTGCTGGCTTTCAGTCAAACCCACCCAGAGCGGCAATCGAATCAATCGCTCGGATTGGCGATCGGTAACCTCAAGGTTGCCGCTGGCTCTACCATAACGTTTCCCGGCCGGCGACGAGTGCAAAGGGACGTAGTGGAACACTGACCAGATATCGTGGCGTTTCAGCTCTTCGAGAACTGCCTGACGGTCAATACTCGGGGCCAGCAATACGTAATACATATGTGCATTGTGCTCGCAATCTGCCGGAATAATCGGCCGTCGCAGGATACCCGCAGCCTCCAATGGCTCCAACAGCTCATGATACTTCTGCCAACTGTTCAGGCGCTCCTGAGTTATGCGATCGGCCTCCTCCAATTGCGCCCAAAGAAAAGCGGCGATCAACTCGCCAGGCAGGAAAGACGAGCCGACTTCCTGCCAAGTGTATTTATCGACCTCGCCACGAAAGAAACGACTGCGATCCGTACCCTTTTCCCGAATGATTTCGGCACGCAGCGACAACTCAGGATCGTTGACCAGGAGTGCGCCGCCTTCACCGGAGATCACATTTTTTGTTTCGTGGAAGCTGTAGGCTCCCAGATCACCAATGCTTCCCAGCGACTGGCCTTTATAACTGGCCATCACGCCTTGCGCTGCGTCTTCAACGACCATTAACTGATGGCGTCTGGCAATGGACATGATTGTATCCATTTCACAGGCGACTCCGGCGTAGTGCACCGGCGCGATTGCCCGGGTGCGGGGTGTTATCGCCGCCTCGATCAGACGCTCATCCATATTGAGCGTGTCTTCCCGGATATCGATGAATACGGGAACTCCGCCACGTAAAACAAATGCATTTGCAGTTGAAACAAAGGTATACGACGGCATGATGATTTCATCGCCGGGCTGTATATCCAGGAGCAAGGCGGACATTTCCAGTGCCGCGGTACATGAGTGAGTCAGCAGGGCGGTGCTGCATTTTGTACGCTCTTCCAGCCAGCGATGGCAGCGTTTGGTGAACGGTCCGTCACCCGCCAATCGACCGTTGAAATGGGCTTCGGCTATGTAATACAGCTCTTTCCCTGTCATATGAGGCCAGTTGAACTGGATGCGATCACTCATTCTTGTTTTCTCCTTCAACAACGGATCGTTAGTGATGATCGTTGCGAGACGTCTGGTTTAAGGCGGTACTGGATCGGCTGGCGATCAGCCCCTGGCGGCGATGACCGTTCCAAGCACGATAAGGGCAATGCCTAATATTTTCTGTATGGAAATCGGCTCACTTAACAACCAGCCGCTTAGAAATAATACGACAACGAAGTTTAAGCTCATGAAGGGGTAGGCATGGCTCAAGTCAAACTTGGTCATGGCGGCCATCCAGGCCAGCGATGCTAGAAATGCGGCAATAAAGCCGGAGAAAATAATCGGGTCAAATAACAGCAGGATGACGAACTTGAGTTTTTCAAATGACTCCGATGGCAGTGCGCCAAATTTGCCGATTCGCCATTTAAGTATCAGTTGCCCATAGACGGTGAATCCGATGGTGGCGAGGATATAGAGGTAGTCAACCAGACGGCCCATCAAATCAATCCTTCCAGAGAGTCAATCTTCCCACCGATGCGCGAGCCAATAGTCAGGTTTTCATAAAAATAAGGGGTGAAGCCGGCCATTTTCATTTTGTTCTGTATTTTTCCAATGTCATATTCGACTCGATGCAGTTCAAAGCCGCTACGGTTGAGTATCGCAAACGACGCTCGTGGGTCTCCGTCGCGCGGTTGCCCCACTGAACCTGGATTGCAATAGGCTTTATCGTCTCCGGTCCAGAGGCATGGAACATGGGTATGGCCTGAAGCAAAGTACCGTCCTTCATGACGAGAAAAGTACTCGGTACTGGGTACCATGTATTCATCGAGGGGATCTATCCATCCACCGTGCACAATGTTCAAGTCGTTAATGCAGGCTTTAGGCTTCAACGACTGTAACCACTCTTTATTGGTATCGCTGATTACACTTCGCTGGTAGTCCAGACAGACATTCACACTGTTGGACCGAGGGCAACTCTCGCCCGTGGCGAGATACCAATCATGATTTCCCATCAGCGTGAAGATTTTTCGCGCTTGTAATGTTTCGCAGCATTCGTTTATTTCGCAATAGTAGCCGCCGACATCACCCAGACAAATGATTTCTGATACGTCCATCTCATCCAGGCGCGCAAGCACCGCTGCAAGGGCAACATGGTTGCCATGGATGTCAGAAATGATCCCGATCATAAACCACATAGTCCTCAATGAATCGCGTTGCGAATCCCGTCCTGATGGAGGGTTGCGCGGGAGTCATGCCGTTCAGATAGAAATCAACGCACATGGCGGCTTCGTTATAGCCAAACGCAGTCCGAATGGAACTGGTAGAGGACACTCTGGGGTTGATTTCCAGAAGCTTCCACTCGATACCATCCCGCCGGAACTGTAAATTTGTCGGGCCGATCGGCTTGAACAGCATGCAGAGGCGCTCTACAACCTCATCCAGACTGTCAATTTGTACAATTCTGGCGGTGGCTGTCGCACCTTCCTTTGATAGGTAACGTTGCATGCTGATCGACGCGCATACACTTCCGGAGCCGTCGCCAAATACGCCGACAGTAAACTCGTCGTCATCCGTGCCTATCAGCGGCTGTGCCAGAACATGCTCACCCAGCAGAGCGCTATGCGCCTTGAAATCAGTTTCATCTCTAACCCTTACCAAGCCCTTGGAAGCATAACTGCGGCGAGGTTTCAAAATGAAAGGTACCTCCAGCAACGCGCACAGATCTGGATAATTCCCGGCGATGTAGCTCGGAATTCTTGAGGGATCCTTCAAGTCCAGCAGTGCCTGATGCATCGCCCACTTGTCGCGCGACAGGTCGATAAGTTTTTGATTGTTGAGTACGAACTGGCAGTTGAATTCGGCGATTTTTTCGCGTTCGTCGGACAATCGGTGGACGTCTTGTTCGATGCCGGGAACCACCAGATCAACCCTGTGGCGCTCAATGATCTCTCCCATCCACTGCAGGTAGTCCGGGCTATTGGTGAGCGGCGCCCGTTCAAATGCATCGCACCAGGCTTGGCCTACCGCGGTGGGATATATATCCGTGCCCACCAGGCGCATTTGCGGGTGCGAGGCCCTTAAAGAGCGAAGCATTCCATAGCCCATGATTGCGCCGACGCCGGTGATCATGACAGTCGTCAAGAGTAAGTCTCCCTGTGAAGCTTGATGCGTCTGTAACCTTCCTCTATGCCAACGCGAGGTTGGTATTGAATCCTGGAATACAAGTCGAAGTCATGAATAGGAGGTAAGTCGAGCAGGTCCTGTCTATCAGGCCAGAATACGACGTTTCCCTTATCTGCTGTATCAAACGCACGATAGGCGGCACCTGCCATTTCACTCAGCTTTACAGACTGCGTATTCGCGCAGGTAAACACGCCTGCCAGGCGTTCCTGCAATACCCGCTTGATGATTTCTGTAAGGTCCGACAGGTGAATGTAGTTGCGCAGGGCATCGTGCGAGCCATACACCTCTACGGATTGGCCTGCCTGAGCCTTGTCAGCAATCAAATACAAGAACTCTTGATGTGGCCGGCAGAGTGCTGCGTCATCGTAGACTTGCGACGGCCGCAGTACAGTTAAATCCATTCCTCGCTCAGCGCAGTAATATTGAGCGGCTTCCTCGCTGTGCCGTTTAGTCAGCGCATAAATGCCGTAGTAGGGGTCCCGCGAGGAATAAGTGGAAAATACAGAGGACAGCAAAACAAAGTGCCTGGCCTTCACGCTGTGGGCTAACGAGCAGGCCGAAAAGGTGCCTGATGCGTTGACCATTTCGGCACGGATATAGTCTTGGTCAGTCGAGCCGCCGAAATCGGCAGCGACATGCACAACGGCATCAAATTGTTCGTTGATTGCCGGTGGGGAGTCCAGCACACTCAAATCGAAAAAGATATCTGCGTCGCGACGTCCTGCCAGCTTGACCTCCACCCCTTGGGACGTCAGGAACTCTGCGAGTGCTCTGCCAATGACAGAAGTGCTTCCGACAATCAAAATTTTCAATGAGTCTCTACCTGGGCTTCAAACAGCAACCCACAACTGAGTTCTGGGTAGTCGATCCCAACCTCGCACATGGCATGAACAATTGCCGGCTCCAGCTGCAATGACAATAATTGACTGGTGGTCATCGGCTTCAGGAAAATACCCTCCTTGCGAACAACATCGTAGCCACAGGATGTAAGCGCGGAGGAGAGACTGTTTACCGAATAGAGGCGCTCATGGCCAAGTGCGAGGTCACCCTCACCCAATGCCATCATATCCCCCAGCAGCCCGGCGGCATGACCAAAGCGACGGTGCAATGATTCGCCGTTGGGGACCGACACAAAGCAGCGCCCGCCAGGTGCAAGAAATTGCTTGAAACGCTGGAGAATCGCTTCCGGATCACTCACGTGCTCAAGGATAAAACCCAGCACAATCACATCGAACTGCTGACCTGGCTCGAACGTCTCGAAGTAGGACTCCACCACCGTTGCGTTACAGTCCGGATACTGCTGGTGAAATTGTTCGATAACGGATGCCGACCCATCTACCACCACATGTTGCGAGAAAAACTTGGAAAAACGCTGTGTGGTGTATCCATGGCCTATACCCAGTTCGAGCAAACGATCCGAGCTTTTGCATAGGCGCATGATCCGCTCCGGATACCAGTTCAACATAATATTATTGTCGAACTCGAAGCCGAAGCCTTTGCCATAAGCAGACAGATACGTATCAAGGCGATTAGTCATGACGATTTCCTTTATGGAAGTTTCGGACAATATAAAGCGGGCGGCGTTTTACTTCATGGAAGATCTTCGCCACATAGAGCCCTAGAATCCCGAGAAATAGAATGATGGTGCCGCCCAAAAACCATAGAGACAACATGATCGACGTGAAACCCGAGAGTACGATGTCAGGGTTTACCAGCTTTTGAATGAGCAGATACAAGCCATACAGCAACGACCCCAGCCAGATGATCAGACCGGTCGAAAATATCAGCGACAGTGGTGCGACGCTAAAGGAGGAAAAAGAGTCGGCGACTTGCAGCAGTTTTCGAGAAAGGCTGTAAGTCGACTTATGAATCTTCGGACGCGGTATTTTCGTCAACGACAAGGGGGTTTGTGTGAATCCTGCCCATGCAAACACACCGGCAAGATAGAGCACACGGTCGCCCACGCTCAGAAGCGCGTCGACGTACTGGCGAGTCATCAGTCGGCACGTCATTGGGTTATGCGGAATGCGTACATTCGACATGATATTCAACGTTGACCAGAAGGACTGTCCAAGAAAGTTGGATACTGGTGATGACACTCTTTCAAGTTGGATCCCATAAACAACGTCGGCTTGGGTTTCCTTCATTTTTTCGGCAAACAACGCCAACCACTCCGGCTGTTCTTCAAGGTCGCAGTCAAGCAGAAAAACATGTCCGCCGCGGGTATGTTCCAGTCCGGCGACGATTGCGGCGTGATGGCCAAAGTTTCTCGACAAGTCCACTACCTGGACGTGCTCGTCACCGCTCTGCAACTGAAGAGCCACCTGCAGCGAGTGGTCGGGAGAACCATCATTGACGAAGATGATTTCGTAGTCATCACCTGCCATCAGGCGCGCGGCCGAAGTGACACGCTGATAGAAATCCTCCAGAAAGGGGGCGGATCGGTAGAGTGTAGAGACAATGGAGAGTTTCATGGGTGGACATACCTCGTATAACGGTGAGCGTCCCTGTCGCAGTTGAAAGGCAGGCCAAATACCCAACCATTATGGGTGAAGTCCTCCCATAACTGCAGAGGCTCTGGGCAGTCACTGTAATAAAGACAGGCAAGCTGTATGCGTGCGTTAGTTAATACTTTCGCATCTATTGGTTGTGTCGCAGACCTTCCAGAGTTACCACTGAAAAGAGGCATGATTTGATTGCAAATGGGCAATTTTTTCATGGGTTTTCCTTCCTGGCCTTATAAATTTCGTAGGCTGGGGAAGGCGAGTCCGGCAATTTCTCGAAGTGGTCGGTTATGTACTTATAAATAAGCGGATAAGTATTTTTGAAGCGTAGATCATCCCTGCCATCCAGAGCGAAGTCGAAAACGAAAGCAAAGGCTGGAGCGCTCGCTTGTATCCTGGAGATTTCTTCTCGTTGAAACTCGACTGAGCGTGGCCATAGAGCATAGATACTCCACATAGGCGCCTTTCTATTCAGCAGTGCGTAGGCTCCCGGCCAAAATGGTGTAACCAGAATGTTTTGCCCGTTGACCGCGTAGGTCGAAGTCAACGTTCTGAGTAGTTCGATATCGTTGGCGGTGTTGTTGTCAACGTTCAGCGAGCTGTCCGATATATCAATGCTCACGCACCGGGCTTGATCGAGACACTGGGCGCCTGGCTGATAGGCTGACATGACCCAGAGGCTGGAAGCAGCCAAGGTAAGGACAAGTGGCCATTTCAAACGGGGTGTCTGAATAGAAATCAGGGTCAGGCAGGCGAGCAGAAATGGGAACAAGCCTTGGGCCAAGTGACCAATGTCGGCGCGCGAGTAAGCATAGTGCGCGTAGGGCAGTGTGAGAAACGAAGACGCTACGAAGGCAGGAGGGACCGAGAGTTTTCGAAGCCGTTGCACCGTTACCCACAAAACCGAGCCCAATCCGAATGCGGGTAGAAGTATAAAGAAAACTCCTACAAGTGCCTGGCGTACGGATTCGACGAATGAATTTGAGGAGAAATCAACTTTCCAGGGCCACGGCACAGGTAAGGAAATATTGGTTGTTTTCATTTCGAAAATTAACCGGACACTGTCCAGAAATGCTGTGCCAAAACCTGGGATAAACAATGCCATCATGTAAATCGGCGAAAATCCGACGACTACGCCCAGACCCCAATAAAGGCCTGACTGAATAAAACCTCTTGCGCCCGTGGTGCTCAGACTTAGCCAGATCAGGCATCCCAGACTGCCGGCAATGCCGTAAAGGCCGTGGTTTCTTCCAAAGAACGCGACCAGACCGATACATAGACCAGCGACGAAGTATCGACCATGGCTCGGCTTCGCTATCAGAAATGACAACGTTCCTGTAAGAAATACCGACAGGGACAAGTCGAATATTTTGTGTCGCGGAAACATCCAGAGCGCAAGGATTATTCCAGCCACGACTAGAAAGCCAAGTGAGTATTTTGCGTAAGGCTTCATTGTTCGGGAGATAAGTAACAGCCCGACAAATATTCCAAGTACCTGGAAGCAATCAATCGCCAGCCGAAGCGCCATGATGCCGCTGCTTCCAACGGCTGTCATGAAAGCCGCTGACCAGTAATATCGGCCAGGGTCATACGCCATGAAGTCCTGGATTGGCACTTCGCCAAGCATTACACGTTGGGCGCCATACCAGAGAAAACCCTCATCCCACAGACTGAACCCGGTATGACCCTGCCAGAGAAACGCAAAGAGCACGATCACGGCCGCCAGCATGAGGGCGATGAAAGGTTCACACCATGTGTTTTGTCGCGTCGCGAGTGTCATCGGGTTTTCTGCACAAAAAACGCGTATTTTAATCGGTATGACGCCCGCTCTGTAGCTTTTTTTCGCCCCGCGAGTACTCAGAAGGCCATCTGGATGAAAGGCCTGAGATGCATCATGAGCGCTTGGATCTGCCAAAGGGCAGGGGGGATTTCGCTCGATTTGGAGATATAAAAAAACCAGTCGAATTGACTGGTTTTTTGTTGGCGAGTCACGTATTCCACGTCTACAGCTTATGGGGCTCGATGAGGGCGTGTTGATGCATCGCTTCTTTGAGTAACAGGCAGATTAGCATGAGGCCGATAACGTCACCTGCGAGCAACACCCGGAAACCGGATTCATAGGCTGTAGGTGAAAGCCCAACCAGCGTAGTCGACGCTGTGTGCAACAAAAGTAAAAATACAGCCAGGCAAAAGCTCGCATTGGATGAAAAAATGCGTCTGATTATGTAGGTCGCACTCACAAGGGAAAGAATTGTTAGCGTATAGGAAGCAAAATATTCAAGGCCGAGGCCTGAACTCAAATACCGGATTGAAAATGAGTCGTTATTTGCAGTGCTCAGCAGATAAGAAAACAGACTGCCTTGGAAAACCCCTGCGATAGCAAGCAGAAATGCTGTTCGCTTGAACTCGAATTGTTTATTCAGCGTCAGAAGCGCCAGCAGTAAGGCAATTATTTTTGGGTAAAGGTTGCTTGCGTCCGTGTAGTGCGCGTTGAAAACGTCAAAGCCCGTCAACACTTTTCGCACGAAGGAGTAGTCGCCGAACTCCGGCATATAGCGCATCTCTGACGCCAGTCTCAGATAGTTTCCCGGCGCTGAGACAAGCGTTGCGAATCCCGTCAGGGCCACGAGTAACAGGCAGACTCGGTAAGCAAACGTTGTATTTCTGTCCCAGAGCAAAGTGACCAGAAAAAAGCCGAGCATCGAAAAACCGACCTGCTCTGACTGCGAGGCGATAAAGGCAAGCGGAATGACCAAATTCTTTTCTATCGTCGAAAAGGCGGACGGGCGCGCGAACACTGCACAGGAAAAGAGGCCAGCAGAAACAGGCAGGAGATAATTATAAAAACCGGTAACGTAGAAGGCGGTAGTGTCGAGAATGGAGTGATTGATTAGCAGTAAAAAAAACAGGCATAAAGGAATGCCATAGCAATAGTGAAGCTTGTCTGCAAAAAACGATTTCCATGTGGCATAGGCACACAGTAGCAAGCAGGTAGGGATCGCGAGCTTCCACAGGGTCGGGATGGCGATCGTGATAAACATGATCCCCTCAATGGCTATACGTCCCGTCCATGTGTGATAGCGTTCTGATAAATAATCCAATGGGGACATGCCCGACGTCGCAGCAGCGAGGAATGTGGCGTCGTCTGAGAAGACTTTTATATCAAGTGAGAAAAACAGGCTGGCGTAAAACAACACCAGGAAGAAACAAAAGCCAATCAGATTGTAGGTGTTGGAATTATTTCGCAGAGCAGACATTTTCACCTCCGTAATGCATGACACCTTTAGAGTCTTCAAGGTAAAGTTTTACTGAAGTTCCAAAGTTTTCCTGGAGCTTGTAGCGAATGCCGGAGGCAGAAAAACCGTGCAGATGGTAGTCGCTTTTGATCTTCAAAAAATCACTCACATCTTTACGGTACAGGCGGCGGGTGGTCAGTTTTATTGCGCCTGCGGGCCCAGTGGCGAACAAGTGGATCTTGATTGTGTTATCGGGTAGATCCAGCAGTGCCCATCCGCTGATTGACAGCCAGAGTGAATTGATTTCACATTTGTCGAAATTGGCTTTGATTTGCGGGATGTAGTTGTCCTGGAGTGGAAGCGCTGCTCGATGCGTGGTGTTGTTCGATATAAAGAGTGCGCCGCCGATGACAATAGAAAGCGCGATAGCCAGTCCATACAGTAATGGAGGGAAGCGCAAAGCTATTTCCTGGATTTTTTCGACCAATGCGTTTGACACTTTACTTTCCTGTGATTAATGGCAGGAGTTGGAGGCTTGTTTTTTTTCTGAGAAAACGAATTTTTTATTAAGTATGTAGAAAATAACGGTGTACGTGATCATGGCGAAAATTTGCGCAATCTTTGGGTTGATACCAAGCCACTGATAGCCGATGAGAAGTACTAGCTGATTGGCTGCAAATGCTATGCAAAACGCGACAATGAATTTCGGGATGGTGCTACGGTTGGTTGTCGATTGGTTGAATACGAAAACCTTGTTGAGCAAAAATGCAGCAATCAGCGCAACACCGTAACCGATTGTATTTGCACACGCCGGGCTCATATTAAGTAATGTAACAAGTAGCAGGAATACACCGTACCCAATAGCGGTATTGGCAACGCCGGCGAAAAGGTATTTGAGCGGTTGCATTATTTACGCGATATCCTATGCCGAAGGCAGGTCTTTGGTTAATTGATCGAATACCTTCAGCCCTGTGGGTTTGTCAGCGTGAGCTTCCAGTAATGCCCAGTAGGCGAGCGTGCCCTTTAGCTGTTCCAGGTTTCTTGGGCCGATGACAATGCCGGAGAGAACCGGGTTGACATAGGACGCGGCGAGAGCAAGTTCGTTGAGTGTCGTGGGTCTTGGATTGAATTCATGTGGTGAATTAATAAACTCCACAAGTTTTTCAGTGAACAACTCAGAGATATTGATGTTGCGTAACGCTATCGAGCTGCCGGTTTTCGGCGCTTCGCTCTTCAAGCCGCCAAGATTTATGCCGTAAGCAAGATATTTGGCGTTGGGGAACCAAGTCTGGTAGGCCTCCCGGGCCTTTTGGGTCATGATGTTTTCTTTAACCTGAATTATCCATTTCTGTGCCAGTGTCGGTTCGGCCTTGAAATACAGTTCCGGGTATTTGATGCCTGAAAGACCGATAGCCAATCCTGTTTGATTTAATCGTGACAGGGTCTGGACGGTCTGCGCGATGCTGTCGCGGGCTTCATCCGATCGGTTGTCCCAGTGAACTGAAATACAGGACAGCGTGTCTGCGAACTGTTCCTGCAAAGAGCGGACTGCGTGCTCAATATCATCGGTGGACAGTTTTATGTCGGGCGAGCCCATGTTGTCTCTGGAGCCGATCTTGACGATCAACTTCAGATTCGATTCCCGATTGGATTTGACCCAGTCTGCAATCCAGTGAACTGCTAACCCGAAATCCGCAGCTTGCTTGTTAATTGGGTAGTTGGTGGCGGTGTCGACGAATTGGCCACCCTGCGCCAGGAAGTACTCCAGCAGAGCGTAGGCTTCGCTGCGGTCTATCCCCCAACCCCAAAGGGCTGTGCCTAGAACAAGCTGCTTGTTGTCCGGGGTGAAGTTCGGCATGTTCATGGCTTTTGCTTGTCGCTGTTAAGGCGTTGGCGCAAGGCAAATATTGCCTTGAGGTATTCGATCGTCAATTTTATTACTTTGACCTTCGAGTTTGGGTCGTCAGTCCAGGTCACCGGAATGTCCAGCACTCGATACTTCAAGTGTTCACCGGTGATCAGTACTTCGGTGGCAAAAAACCAGCCATCACTCTGTGCGCCGGTTTTCATCAGCGAATCAAGAGTGCTGCGTTGGAGAAATTTGAACCCGCACATGCCGTCACTGAATGAGGTGCCGAATACAGTCTTGACGATCAGGTTGAAACCGAAACTGGTGACATTGCGCAGCGGTTTTCTACCGATGACCTTGGCACCTTTTGCCAGGCGGGAGCCTGTGACGATATCGGCTTTATTGGTTTTCAATGCTTCGAGTGCGGGCCGCAAGTGGCGCAAGTCTGTCGCCAGGTCAAGGTCCATATAGCCGACGATGTCCGCAGTTGATTGAGACCAGGATGCCTTGAGGGCGCGGCCGACACCTCGTTGTTCCAGGCGAAGATACTTGACGCCAGAGAGGGTCTTTTCCAGTTCGAGGGCAATTTCCTGCGTTCTGTCAGTCGAGCCATTGTCAGCCAGCACGATGCGGATGGGCCCCAGATCACTCAGGTTGTTGCTGATGTATTCACAGGTCTTTCTGACTTGTTCGGCGAGCGTGCCTTCTTCATTCAGAACTGGAATAGTGATTTCAATCGGTGTATTCATTTTGAATGCTCTGAAAGAGTTTCGTCCGAACGGGAAAGGTCTTCTGTTTCAAGCTTTTCCAGTACGTCATAAATATTGTCAATCTTGCCGCCAAGGATGGAGTAGCAACCTGGCAGTGATTCGTGTTTTTCAAACAGAATCGGCCTGCCGTCGTCCCCTTCGTTCTTGGTAAGAATGGTTTTGACTTCAAACAAGGAGTCTGCGTATTTGGAGTCAAGTACGGATGGCAAGTAGCGCCCAATGTCACGAATCATGCGATCGACGCGGGTATCTCGCGGGTATCTATCCAGCTTCTGATAAGGATTGGTCCCGGGTTCGTCCGTCCAGTGCATGTGCGGGGTATAACGCACGTGCGATACGGTGTGTAAATTACGCGCCGGGAAGGGCATGATTGAAAAGAATGGCCCGTCCATCACAGTAATGCCCAAGTCATTCAGTGTCGGTGGCATCTGCATCAATGCCATTTCGGTAATTTCCTGTTTCAATCCTGTGCGGGTGCCGGGAAAGTCTCCGCCGAACTGATTCAAGCCGCTGTAAGTGCAATTGAACACGTACCGGCTGTTGATCAATTCTTTTTCTCTGTCGTGGCGCGCCAGAATGACGTTCAGCGTCTGGTTGGCGCCTTGGAAGATGTCGATTGCCTGGGTTTGCAGGCGAACGTTGACGGCGCTCTCCTGTAGTTCGCGAAGTGCCCACTGCGCGAGCTTGGTCGAGTCGAAAGCATACTCTTCAACCAGAAATACTTCTTCAATCAGGCGCGGTTCAAACAGTGCTCGAAGCGCGGGGCTTGCTAATTCTATTTTTGCACCGATCTCTCGGTAGAAGCGCTCAAATTGATTCGCGGTAACTTTCGAGTTACGCCGGGCAATCGCATAAAGTTTGGTGAAATCCTGTTTCACGGCCTCTGGCCAGTCCAGGACAAATTTCGGCAGGTTGATCCGGCTGCGATAGGCTGTCGTATAGCTGCGAGGGTAGTGATAGCCGTTATGGACGCGGGCCTGGTTGTTATAGGAGGCGCGGGAAAGCAGTGAAGATTCACGTTCAATCAGAATGACTTGCTTCATGCCTCGCTGTTTGGCGAGGTAGACCGCAATCGCTGCGCCGTAAAACCCTCCGCCAATTACGACGGCATCCTGCGCATTGGTCGTCGACATCAGGCAGTCCGACCCGACACAGAAGGCGAAGCCGTCTTTTCTGCGGAGGCCACTTCCTCGATGTTCAGCTTTTCCCGACGAGTTATCCGGGCGCTGGTGAACTCTTGGGCGATATGATAAAGCGGGCCTTCATTCGACAGGCTGGTCATGTGCAGGATGTACTCCCCCAGAACCATCAGAACCAGCGAGATCAGAAAAAACATACCTGACTGCTGCAGGGAGAGGCTGATCCAGCCAGGGGCAATGTCTGTTTTCAACAGTCCGCTGGCGACCACGTAGAACGAATACACCAAGTTAGCCACCGCGCCAAACATCGACAGTGACGTGACGAGGCGCATGGGGGCCCGAGTGGTGGAGACAAGCAGCAACATGCCGCGATCGATACTTTCGCGCAGGCGTTTTTTTTCAGTCACGCGAGGTGTTGAACTATAGCTGAGGTTGTCGCGCGCGAATCCGCCCGTTGCCGGAAGATGTCGATAGGTGACTGCAGGCTGCGGGTGCTGGAGGATGAAGTTGATCACTCGTTTGCTAAGCAATCGATATTGCGGTGCTTCCGTCGACAGGTGGATGCCATTGAACGACTTGTAGGCCTTGTTGAAAATGGCATAAGCGGTTTCGTAGGCGAGACTCTGCGCAGGTTTCTGCTTGTTATTGGCGAAAACCACGTCAGCACCACTGACGGCTTTGTCGAGCATTTCAGGCAAAAAAGCGATGTCGTCAACCAAGGGATCGATCACGACGACAAAGTCACCCAAAGCGTTTTCCAGACCTGCCCAGGCCGCGGTGTCTGCGTCAACTTCTTTGGTCAAGGCATAAACTTGCAAGTTGGGAAGTCCATTTTCCGCTGTCAGACTTTTGAGTATGGATATGCTGTTATCGTCAGACGCGTTATCAACAACAATCAGCTCATAATCGCTGACCAGGGTGGACATTCGTTCGACGGCATCTGCCAAGATACTTCCAATATGGTTGGATTGATTGCGTACTATAAAAACAACCGAAAGAAATACCGGGAAAAATACCATTTAAAGTCCTCCAGACGCCTGCAGCCAGCCGGCGTCCATAAATTCGAAAAAAGCCCGCAATCTTAATCTGCACAGTGGGTTGCGTCACCTTTTTCGTGCATGGCAATTTGCTTTCCGCGCTTTTAAAAAAAGCATTGCAGTACCACGCTGCGGTGATTTCGCGGGATCCGGCCGGCGTGCATGGTGTACTCTTTGCCGTTTTAATTCCTTTGTGGTCCGGGGAGTTGCCCATGACCCTTTACGTTTCGGAGTGATGCGCTCAATGACATTCTGGTGGCTCATGCCTGCGGCCTGTGGCCTTTCTTTTGCCTTGACGGCGGCATTGCGCCGATATGCCTTGTCTCGCAGCATGCTCGATGTGCCGAATGATCGCAGTTCCCACACGGTGCCGACACCACGAGGCGGCGGTGTTTCGATTGTCATCACATTCGTGTTGTCGCTTTTGGGCATGTGGCTGGGGGGCGTTATCGATACCGGGTTTTTCACCGCAGCTGCAGGGGCCGGTCTGTTGATCGCCTTGATCGGATTCATGGATGACCATGGCCATATTGCTGCTCGGTGGCGTTTGCTCGGGCATTTCATTGCCGCCGGCTGGGTGCTCGCCTGGACGGGAGGACTCGCGCCTGTGCAGGTGTTAGGGGCCACCTTCAACCTCAGTTGGATAGGTCATTTCCTCGCGCTGTTTTACTTGGTCTGGTTACTGAACTTGTACAACTTCATGGATGGCATCGACGGCATTGCCAGTGTGGAAGCGATTAGCGTCTGTGCGGGCGTGGGCTTGCTTTACTGGGGCAGTGGTCATGCGAGTCTGGCTTGGGGGACGTCGTTGCTGGCATTGTCGGTGTTTGGCTTTCTGTTGTGGAATTTTCCTCCGGCGAAGATCTTCATGGGGGATGCCGGTAGCGGGTTCCTCGGGATCGTCCTGGGGGCTTTGTCACTTCAGGCAGCGTCTGTCGATCCTCGTTATCTTTGGGCCTGGTTGATTTTACTGGGGATATTTATCGTTGATGCCACGTTTACCCTGCTCCGGCGCTTACTGCGAGGCGACAAGGTTTATGAGGCTCATCGAAGCCATGCCTATCAATATGCGTCACGCCAGTATGGGCGACATTTGCCGGTGACCGTGGCCGCGGGCGTGATCAACCTGCTCTGGTTGTTTCCGGTGGCATATTGTGTCGTCGTGCTCGGGTTGGATGGCTTGCTGGGGGTTGCTGTCGCTTACACCCCGTTAGTACTTTTGGCGGTGAAGTTCCACGCTGGAGAGCTTGAAGTCAAAACCGTTGCTCGGTGACAGATGGACAAATTCAGTACGGTTTCGGATTATTCCGTACAATGGTCGCGGAAATAGCGGGTTAACGCGCCGGGTCGGTTGAGGTTTATGGATAAATTACGCGCCTTTTTGCTGGGCTTGCCACGCAGGCAGAAACGACTGATTCAAGTAGCCACAGATGTTTTTCTGGTCTGGGGCTCGCTCTGGCTCGCCTTTATCGTCCGACTCGGCATCGACGATATGTATAACCCGCTGAGGGCGCATTTCTGGCTGTTTGTCAGCGCTCCAATTATCGCTATTCCTCTGTTTATTCGTTTCGGCATGTACCGTGCCGTCATGCGCTACTTCGGCAACGATGCGCTGATTGCGATTGTCAAAGCTGTCAGTCTCTCTTCGCTGATCCTGGCGCTGGTGGTCTATTGGTACAGCAATCATGAAGCGGTTGTTCCGCGATCGATCATTTTCAACTATTGGTGGCTCAGTCTCGTCATTATCGGCGGCTTGCGCCTGTGCATGCGCCAGTACTTCATGGGCGACTGGTTCACGGCGGCTCAGCATGTACCCTTCACCAACCGTGAAGACGGGCTGACCAAAGTCGCCATTTACGGCGCGGGTGTTGCTGGCAATCAGCTCGTCGCAGCGTTGCGAATGGGGCGGGTAATGCGCCCGGTCGCGTTCATTGATGATGACGCGAGTATCGCTGACCGTTCGATTTCCGGCCTGCAGGTTTACAAACCCAAACACATCCAGCAAATGATCGATGTGACCGGTGCGCAGGAGATTCTTCTGGCGCTGCCGTCATCGACCCGCGCGCGTCGCCGCGAGATTCTGAATCTGCTGGAAGGCTTCCCGCTCCACGTACGCAGTGTTCCGAACTTCACTGATCTGGCCAGCGGCCGCGTCAGGGTTGAAGACATTCAGGAAGTCGATATTGCCGATTTGCTGGGGCGCGATGCCGTGCCGGCGCAACCTGATCTGCTGGCGCATTGCATCAAAGGCAAGGTCGTCATGGTCACAGGGGCTGGCGGCTCCATCGGCTCGGAATTGTGTCGGCAGATTTTTGCCTTGGGCCCGACCACGCTGATTCTGTTCGAACACAGTGAATTCAATCTCTACAGTATTTTGTCCGAGCTGGAACAACGCGGCAGCCGTGAGTCGGTGCCAGTGCGGTTGTTGCCGATTCTGGGGTCCATTCGCCATCAGGAAAAGCTCCTGGATGTGATGAAAACCTGGCAGGTCGATACCGTTTATCACGCTGCGGCCTATAAACATGTGCCGATGGTCGAGCACAATATTGCCGAAGGTGTGCTCAATAACGTAATCGGAACACTCAACACTGCTCAGGCTGCCTTGCAGTCCGGCGTGTCCAATTTCGTCTTGATTTCGACGGATAAGGCGGTTCGCCCGACCAACATCATGGGCAGTACCAAACGCTTGGCCGAGCTGACCCTTCAGGCGCTCAGCCGTGAGGTCGCCCCTGTGATGTTCGGTGACAAGGTCAATGTCTCACGCGTCAACAAAACCCGTTTCACCATGGTGCGGTTCGGCAATGTGCTGGGCTCGTCAGGCTCGGTCATTCCGTTGTTTCACCGCCAGATCAAGTCCGGTGGCCCGCTGACGGTCACCCATCCGAAAATCACACGCTATTTCATGACCATTCCCGAAGCCGCGCAGCTGGTTATTCAGGCGGGGTCCATGGGGCAGGGCGGTGATGTGTTCGTCCTCGACATGGGCGAGCCGGTAAAAATCGTCGAACTGGCGGAGAAAATGATTCATCTGTCCGGTTTGAGCATTCGCTCCGAGCGCAATCCGCAGGGTGACATTTCCATCGAGTTCACCGGATTGCGCCCTGGCGAGAAGCTCTACGAGGAGCTGCTGATCGGCGACAACGTCGCTGCGACGCCACACCCGATGATCATGACCGCCAATGAAGATCACCTGCCCTGGGATGTCTTGAAGGTCCGATTGAGCGAATTGCTCGCTGCTGTCGAGCGGGATGACTATTCGCGCGTACGCCAATTGCTGCGCGAAACTGTCAGCGGCTACACCCCCGATGGCGAAATCGTTGACTGGATCTATCAGCAACGCCGTCTCGAGCCCTGATTGTTTCACATCCTGTAACGCTCGAATTTTTGACATGTGCCCCTCATGACCTACGTTTGGAGAGCAGCTTCGGAAAAGCTGCTTTCTCAAATGATGATGGAGCGTCACTTATGCGTACCGGTTATTTCTACTCGTTGATTTTTGCCTTGCTCACCAGCGCCTCGATAACGGCGATTGCAGCGCCTGCTACGACGCCGGAGTTGCCGAAGGCGCCTCTGGTGACTGACTTGGCCGCCACTTCCCAAGTCGCAAAAATCGATCTCAACGACGCCGACGCGGCAATGTTGCAGAAAGAGCTGTCCGGGGTCGGTGAAGCCAAGGCGAAAGCGATTGTTGCATATCGAGAAACAAACGGGCCGTTCGCATCCGTGGATGAATTGCTGGAAGTGAAGGGGATTGGCAAGGCGATCCTTGATCGCAATCGTGAAAAGCTGGAAGTGAACTAAGCTGATTTTTCCACGCCATGAGGCCGGTCATTGACCGGCCTTTTTTGTTGCAGCTGTTTGATGCAAGTCGTAATGGGCGTGAAGACGTTCGTCGGACGATAAAAAATTACGACTATCATATCGGCTTTAGATTATGCCTATAATAAATTGTCGGCACGGATTGTCATGTCCTGTGCGGCTTTCTCATTTCGAGCATTTTCAGGAGTACTGGCATGAATTCCGCAAAATCCCAAGGCACGGCTCTGGTGACTGGCGCATCGTCCGGTATCGGTGCGATCTACGCCGAGCGTCTGGCCGCACGTGGTTTTGATCTGCTGTTGGTGGCGCGTGATCAGGAGCGTCTGGAGAAGGCTGCAAGCCAATTGCGCGAAGCCCATGGTATGCAGGTCGAGGTGCTTAAAGCGGATCTGACGCAAAAGGACGATGTGCTCAAGGTCGAACAGCGTCTGCGCAGTGATTCGAGTATCAGCCTGTTGCTGAACAACGCCGGAGTTGCCGCCGACGGTCTGTTGGCCAACGCCGATCTGGATCAACTGGAGCGCTTGATCCAGTTGAATATCACCGCAGTCACGCGTCTGGCTTCTGCCGCTGCCGCCGCTTTCGCCAAGGCCGGGCGCGGTACAATCATTAACATCGCCTCGGTGGTAGCGCTGTTTCCGGAACGCTTTAACGCCACTTACAGTGCCAGCAAGGCCTACGTGCTGAGTCTCACCCAATCGCTGAACGCCGAGCTTGAGGGCACCGGGGTTCAAGTCCAGGCTGTATTGCCGGGGGTTACCCGCACTGAAATCTGGGAGCGCTCCGGAATCGACGCCAGTGGTATTCCGGCGGAAATGGTCATGGAAGCCGGTGAGATGGTTGATGCAGCGCTGATCGGCCTGGATCAGGGCGAGTTGATCACCATTCCGTCACTGCCCGATGCCGCTGATTGGCAAGCATTCGTCGCTGCGCGCCATGTCTTGGCCCCGAACCTTTCGCATAGTTCGGCAGCCCAACGCTACAAGTAAGGCCAATCCATTGATCAGAGGACACCACGGTATGGATCAGCGTCGAGTAGTCGTCACGGGGATGGGCCTGGTTTCACCCTTGGGCAGTGATGTCGAAGTGGTCTGGCAACGCTTGTTGGCGGGGAACTCAGGTTTGCGTCATTTGCCGCAGGCAGTGGTCGCTGATCTGTCGACGCGCATTGGGGGCAGGGTGCTGAGCCTGGAAGAGGATGCCGAGGCGGGTTTCGATCCGGATCGCGCCACGCCACCCAAAGAACAGAAAAAGATGGATCGTTTCATTCTGTTCGCCATGGAGGCGGCACGGCAGGCGCTGGAGCAGGCAGGCTGGCATCCCTCGCAAGCCGGTGAGCAGGAACGCACTGCAACGATTATCGGCTCCGGAGTCGGCGGCTTCGGCGCAATTGCCGACGCCGTGCGCACCACCGACAGTCGCGGTCCACGACGTTTGTCTCCGTTCACGATTCCGTCGTTTCTGGTCAATCTGGCGGCCGGGCATGTGTCGATCCAGCACGGTTTGAAAGGTCCCTTGGGCGCACCCGTGACGGCATGTGCCGCCGGGGTTCAGGCGATTGGCGATGCGGCACGGCTGATTCGCGCCGGCGAAGCGGATATTGCTGTGTGCGGCGGGGCAGAAGCGGCGATTGATCGGGTCAGCCTCGCCGGGTTCGCTGCCGCACGGGCGCTGTCCAGCGGCTACAACGACACCCCCGAACGTGCTTCACGCCCCTTTGATAGCGGGCGCGACGGTTTTGTCATGGGCGAGGGCGCCGGCCTGTTGGTCATCGAATCACTGGAACATGCCTTGGCCCGGGGCGCTCGGCCTCTGGCTGAACTCGTCGGGTATGGCACCAGCGCTGACGCCTATCATCTGACCGCCGGGCCGGAAGACGGCAGCGGTGCGCGCCGGGCGATGGCGTTGGCATTGACTCAGGCCGGAATAAACCCGGATCAGGTACAACACCTCAACGCTCACGCGACCTCCACGCCGGTGGGTGATCTGGGTGAGTTGGCAGCGATCAAGAGTGTGTTTGGTCAGGACAATAAAATAGCCGTCACTTCGACCAAGTCAGCCACCGGGCATTTGCTCGGTGCTGCCGGCGGGCTGGAGGCGATTTTCACGTTGTTGGCGATTCGCGATCAAGTGGTGCCGCCGACGCTGAACTTCGACAACCCGGATCCGGCTACCGAGGGCGTGGACATTGTCCATGGCCAGGCAAGGTCGATGCCGATTGAATACGCACTGTCCAACGGCTTCGGTTTCGGCGGGGTGAACGCCAGCGTGTTGTTCAAGCGTTGGTCGGATCAGTCCTGATCCTGTTTCAGATGAGCGCGTGTGACGTCGAGAATCCGCTGGGCCAATTGCGGGTTCTCGACACTGCGCGCGAGCACCAGCGCGCCGACCAAGGTGGCCATGATGACGATGCTGCGATCGGCGGCGCTCTCGCCACCCAGAGCGTTTTGCACTTGTTCCAGTCGGGCGTTGAGCACGCCGTCGGTGGTCGGGCTTGGCTGGCCGCGCAAGCCGAGCTCTGAAGACATGGTGGGCAGCGGACACCCTTCATGAGGTGAGGTGTAGTGCCATTCGGACAGGTAACTGTCGATGAAGGCTTGCAGTGGCAGCGCTTCGGAAAACAACATCGCGCAGTGTGCATCAAGTTGTTCCCCTGCTTCCTGCAGGGCCTTCTCCACCAACTCGTCCTTGGACTTGAAGTGCGAATAGAAGCCGCCATGGGTCAGACCTAGCGCTTTCATCAAGGGTTGCAGGCCAGTGGCGCCAATTCCGTCCTTGCGAAATCGTGCCGAAGCCTCCTTGATGATGCGCTGATGAGTCTGGGCTTTATGGTCCTGCGAGTAACGCATCTGAAACTCTCTCTGCAACAAGGCCACCATCTTAACCACGGAAAATTAAATGGTGACTGTACTTCTACTTCTAAAAAGCATGCAGATAAGTCCAAAGCGTCGAAAAACACAAACCCCGCCGATTGGGCGGGGTTTGTTTCAGCGGTCTTGCGCTTCTTTGGCATCCGCTTCGGCATTGCGCTCAGCGATGCGTTTGCGTTCTTCATCGGTCAGTTCGACCTTGTTGGCGGTGTCTCGCAACATCATCAGACCGCCAACGATCGAGCCGATTGCAACGACCAGAATCAACCAGGCATACCAGGGCATAACGGCTCTCCTTAATGGCAGATCGACCGACGAGGATTTCGTCGTGCGATGCTGCTTACCACTTTTGAGCGAAGCGACTTCGCAGTGGTTCCATTCTAGGCCCGATATCCCTGCTGCACCTTAATTCCCTGTAGGAGCTGCCGCAGGCGGCGATCTGTTGACTTTGTTTTTTTAACACAAGATCAAAAGATCGCAGCCTTCGGCAGCTCCTACATGAGGGGTTACTGGCCCGTGAGCATGGCGTCGGCTGGTGCGTTGGCGCGCAACTGGCCGGTGAGCAGGAAGTAGGCGAAACCCACGGCCATGAAGCCGAGGAAAATCAGCCCGATCAGGGCGTTGAACCACGCCATTGCAATCAGGCACACCACCGCCAGCACCAGCGCGATCAACGGGATCAACGGATAGCACGGCGCGCGAAAGGTGCGCTCCAGGTTTGGTTCGGTTTTGCGCAATTTGAACAGGCTGAGCATGCTCATGATGTACATCACGATCGCGCCGAACACTGCCATGGTGATCATCGCGGCGGTGAGGGTCATGCCGCCGAGGTTGATCAGGCCGTCGCTGTAGATCGCGGCGATGCCAATGACGCCGCCGGCAATGATGGCGCGGTGTGGCGTCTGGAAGCGCGACAGTTTCGCCAGTGAAACCGGCAGGTAACCGGCGCGGGCGAGGGCGAAGAACTGTCGGGAGTAGCCGAGAATGATCCCGTGGAAACTCGCCACCAGGCCGAACAGGCCGATCCACACCAACATGTGCAGCCAGCCGGAGTTGTCGCCGACCACGGTTTTCATTGCCTGCGGCAGTGGGTCGTTGATGTTGGCCAAGGTGCGCCAGTCCCCGACGCCGCCGGCGAAGAACATCACACCCATCGCCAGTAAAACCAAAGTCAGAATGCCGCTGATGTAGGCCTTGGGAATCGTGCGTTTCGGATCCTTGGCTTCCTCGGCGGCCATCGCTGCACCTTCGATGGCGAGGAAAAACCAGATGGCAAATGGTATCGCCGCGAACATCCCGGCAATTGCCGGAGCACCGAACACATCGGAACCGGCCCAGCCATTGAGGGAAAAGTTGCTGAAGCTGAAAGCCGGAGCCACCACGCCCATAAACACCAGCAATTCGGCGACGGCCAGCACGCAGACGATCAATTCGAACGTCGCCGCCAGCTTCACGCCGAGAATGTTCAACCCCATGAACACGATGTACGCGCCGACCGCCGCGTGTTTCGGATCGAGCGCCGGAAACTGCACATTCAGGTAGGCGCCTATGGCCAAGGCAATGGCCGGTGGCGCGAAGACGAACTCGATCAACGTCGCCAGCCCGGCAATCAAACCACCTTTCTCACCGAAGGCGCGGCGGCTGTAGGCAAACGGCCCGCCGGCGTGGGGAATCGCCGTGGTCAGCTCGGTAAAACTGAAGATGAAGCAGGTGTACATGGTCGCGACCATGAACGAGGTCACCAGAAAGCCCAGTGTGCCGGCGACACCCCAGCCGTAACTCCAGCCGAAATACTCCCCGGAAATCACCAGCCCGACGGCAATGCCCCACAAGTGCAACGTGCCCAGCGTGGGTTTGAGTTGTGTGTTCATGCGCTTGCTCCCTGAACGGTTTGGAAAGCTCGGAGGAGGGCGTGTGCAGTGGGCGTGCCATTGCGCTGAAACAAGTCGTAATGAGTTGAAAGCTGTCGTATCGGGGATGCTCAAGTCACAGCGCTAACGAATCCGTGCGCCATCTAGGTGCGCTGCCGATAGGGCCGCCGTCATCGCGGGCAAGCCCGCTCCCACAGTGATCTCAGTCGTTCACAAATATTGCGTACATCCAGAAACCTGTGGGAGCTGGCTTGCCAGCGATGAGGCAGGTGCACATACCGCCGTAAAGCCCGCATAAACCCACTCTTTACGCTTTCTTTATGCACAGTCAGCACCCTCGGTCTCGTTCCTTTACAGCCTCCTTTCCGACAATCACCCCACACGCGGCAATACGCCGTAACACGGAGATCTTCCATGAGCGTTCTGGACGGGGTGTCACTGCTGTTGGCAGTGGGGCTGTTCATTTATCTGTTGGTTGCGCTGTTGCGCGCGGATCGGAACTAGGAGCGGCTATGCACAGTTATGACTATTGGCTGATCCTCGCGTTTTTCGCGGTGGTCTTGCTGCCAGCGCCGCTGCTCGGGCGCTTCTACTACAAAGTGATGGAAGGTCAGCGCACCTGGCTGACGCCGATTCTCGGTCCGGTTGAGCGCGGTTGCTACCGCATCGCCGGGGTCGATCCCGAGGTTGAACAGAGCTGGCAGAAATACACGCTGGCGCTGCTGGCGTTCAACCTTGCCGGTTTCCTGCTGCTGTTCGCGATTCTGTTGTTCCAGGATCACTTGCCGCTGAACCCGCAGAATCTGCCGGGCCAGGAGTGGACGCAGGCGTTCAACACCGCGGTCAGTTTCATGACCAACACCAACTGGCAGTCCTACAGCGGTGAAGCGTCACTCAGCTACCTGAGCCAGATGGTCGGCCTCACCGTGCAGAACTTCGTCAGCGCCGCCACCGGCCTTGCCGTGCTGGTTGCGCTGTGCCGTGGCATCGGTCGCAAATCGACGAAAACCCTGGGCAACTTCTGGGTCGACATGACCCGCGCCACACTTTATGGCCTGTTGCCGCTGTGCCTGCTGCTGGCGCTGTATCTGGTCTGGCAGGGCGTGCCGCAAACCTTCGCGCAGTACGTGAATGCCGTGACGATGCAGGGCGTTGATCAAGTCATTCCCCTGGGCCCGGCCGCGAGTCAGATTGCGATCAAGCAACTGGGCACTAACGGTGGCGGCTTCTTCGGTGTCAACTCGGCGCATCCGTTCGAGAACCCGACCGCGTGGAGCAACCTGTTCGAAGTCACCTCGATCATTCTGATCCCGGTGGCGCTGGTGTTCACCTTCGGCCATTACGTCAAAGACCTGCGTCAGAGCCGCGCGATCATCGCCTGCATGCTGGCGCTGTTCCTGATCGGCGGCGCGACCTCGCTGTGGGCTGAATACCAACCGAATCCAACCCTGAACAATGCTGCTGTTGAGCAGACCGCTCCGCTGGAAGGCAAGGAAGCACGTTTCGGCACCACCGCCACCGTGCTTTGGTCGGTGACCACCACAGCGGCGTCGAACGGTTCGGTCAACGGCATGCACGACAGCCTGAACCCGCTCAGCGGCATGGTCGCGCTGGTCAACATGATGGTTGGCGAAGTGATCTTCGGCGGCGTCGGTGCCGGGCTTTACGGCATGTTGCTCAACGTGCTGATTGCGGTGTTCCTCGCCGGTTTGATGATCGGGCGCACCCCGGAATACCTCGGCAAGAAACTTCAGGCGCGTGAAGTGCAACTGCTGGTGGTGACGTTGCTGGTGATGCCAGTCGGCGTGCTGGTGCTCGGCGCGATTGCCGCAGCGGTTCCCAGTGCTGCGGCCACCATCAGCAACCCCGGCCCGCACGGTTTCAGCCAGTTGCTCTACGCCTACACCTCGGCGAGTGCCAACAACGGTTCGGCGTTCGGTGGCCTGAGCGCGAACACGCCGTTCCACAACTTGATGCTGGGTCTGGGCATGTTGATCGGTCGCTTCGGTTACATCCTTCCGGTGCTGGCACTGGCCGGCAGCCTGGCGATGAAGAAAACCGCACCGATCGGCCAGAACAGCTTCCCGACCCACGGCCCGCTGTTCGTGACCCTGTTGACCGTGACCATTTTGCTGGTGGGCGGCCTGACCTTCTTGCCGACTCTGGCGCTCGGCCCTATTGCCGAACACCTGAGCATGGGCTTCTAAGCCTCTCTTTTTTAGGAGCTGAATGATGAATATGCCCGCAATCAAACCCGCTGCCGTCAAGGCGCCGGAACAAGCGAAAACCGCGATCTCGGCCCTTTGGCGGCCGGCGCTGGTGCAAGCTTTCGTCAAGCTCGATCCGCGGCAATTGAAGCGTTCGCCGGTGATGCTGGTGGTCGAACTGACCGCGATTTTCACCACCGTGCTGTGCTTCATTCCCGACGCCGATGTGCCGACCAATGTCGCCGCACAAATCGCCCTGTGGCTGTGGTTCACCGTGCTGTTCGCCAACTTCGCCGAGGCCTTGGCCGAAGGTCGCGGCAAGGCTCGCGCCGACAGCCTCAAGGCTGGCAGCGAAGGCCTCAGCGCTCGACGCAAACAGGCCAATGGCAGCTTTCAGGTCGTGCCTGCGGCGAGTCTGCGCAAAGGTGATGTGGTGCGCGTCGAGGCTGGGGAAATGATCCCCGGTGACGGCGAAGTCATCGAAGGCATCGCCGCAGTGAACGAAGCGGCGATCACCGGTGAATCGGCGCCGGTGATTCGCGAATCCGGCGGCGACCGTTCGGCTGTCACCGGCAACACGCGACTGGTGTCCGACTGGTTGTTGGTGAAGATCACCGTCAACCCCGGTGAGTCGACTCTGGATCGCATGATCGCCCTGGTCGAAGGCGCCAAACGCCAGAAAACCCCGAACGAAGTGGCGCTGGATATTCTGCTGATCGGCCTGACCCTGATCTTCCTGTTGGTGGTGGTAACTCTGCAACCGTTCGCCCATTTCGCCAACGGCAGCCTGCCGCTGGTGTTTCTGGTGGCGCTGCTGGTCACGCTGATTCCGACCACCATCGGCGGTCTGCTGTCGGCCATCGGTATTGCCGGCATGGACCGTCTGGTGCGCCTCAACGTGATCGCCAAATCCGGCCGCGCCGTGGAAGCAGCGGGCGACGTGCATGTGCTGCTGCTCGACAAGACCGGCACCATCACTTTCGGCAACCGTCGGTGCAGCGCGGTGTATGCCGCGCCCGGTGTGAACGGTCGTGAGTTGGCGGAAGGCGCGCTGTTCGCCTCGCTGGCGGATGACACGGCGGAAGGCAAATCCATTGTCGAGTACCTGCGCGGTCTGCATCCACAGTCTGAACCAGCGCTGGAAACCCTGACTGCCGTGCCGTTCAGTGCAGAAACCCGCTTGTCCGGCGTCGACTATCAAGGTCGTGTGTATCGCAAAGGCGCGGTGGATTCGCTGCTGAGTTTCCTTGGCCAGAAACGCTCGGATCTGGCTCCGGCGCTGTCGCGGGAAATCGACAAAATCGCGCAGAGCGGCGGCACCCCGTTGCTGGTCTGTGCTGACGGCAAACTGCTCGGCGCGATCCACCTCAAGGACGTGGTCAAACCGGGTATCCGCGAACGTTTTGCCGAACTGCGCAAACTGGGAATTCGTACCGTGATGGTCACCGGCGACAACCCGCTGACGGCTGCCGCAATTGCTGCCGAAGCAGGCGTTGATGACGTTCTCGCTGAGGCGACTCCAGAGAAAAAACTCGCGCGCATTCGTCATGAGCAAAACGACGGGCGTCTGGTCGCCATGTGCGGCGATGGCGCCAACGATGCTCCGGCACTGGCCCAGGCTGACGTCGGTATGGCGATGAACGACGGTACACAAGCGGCGCGCGAAGCAGCGAACATGGTCGATCTCGACAGCGACCCGACCAAGCTGTTGGACGTGGTGCAGATCGGCAAGGAATTGCTGGTGACGCGCGGTGCGTTGACGACGTTTTCCATCGCCAACGACGTGGCCAAATACTTCGCGATCCTGCCGGCGCTGTTTGCCTCGATCTACCCGCAACTCGGGGTGCTGAACATCATGCACCTGAGCAGTCCGCAGAGCGCGATTCTCTCGGCCATCGTCTTTAACGCGTTGATCATTGTTGTGCTGATTCCGCTGGCCTTGCGCGGTGTGCGCGTGCAGGCGGCGAGTGCGGCGGCGTTGTTGCGACGCAATCTGTTGATCTACGGGGTGGGCGGGATTCTGGTGCCGTTCGTGGGGATCAAGGCGATCGACATGTTGCTCACGGCGTTGCATTTGGTTTGATTCTTGAAGAGCCCCTCACCCTAACCCTCTCCCAGAGGGAGAGGGGACTGACCGAGGGGTTTGTGAGAGCTGCACCGACTTGAGATACCGAGCCGAACTCAGGTTTTGAAAAGCATAGAGATCGGCTCCCTCACCCTAACCCTCTCCCGGAGGGAGAGGGGACTGACCGAGTGGTTTGTGAGAGCTGCACCGACCTGAGCTATCGAGTCGAACTCAGATCTCCAAGAGCACGAAAATCGGCTCCCTTTCCCCCTCGCCCCCTTGGGGAGAGGGCTGGGGTGAGGGGGAAACGATGCCCCTGACACCCCACAAAATTTTGCCCAACGAATTCGAGGATCTTGAAATGTCCACAATGATACGTCCCGCCCTCAGCCTGCTGGTACTGATGACCCTGGTCACCGGCGTTGCCTATCCACTGGTGGTGACCGGTGTCGCGCAAATCGCTTTCCCCGCTCAAGCCAACGGCAGTCTGGTTCACGATGCCGATGGCAAAGTGCGTGGCTCATCGCTGATCGGCCAGGATTTTGTCGGCGATGCGTGGTTCCATCCGCGTCCCTCCGCCGGTGCGTTTGCCACTGTTTCCAGCAGCGCGAGCAACCTCGCGCCGAGCAATCCGGCACTCGCCACGCGGGTGATCGACGATGCCAATAAATTGCAGGTTCCGGGGCAAGGTCCGGTGCCGCTGGCGCTGCTGACAACTTCGGGCAGCGGCCTCGATCCACACTTGCCACCGGCGGCAATTGCCTATCAACTGGCGCGTGTCGCGGCCGCTCGTAATCTGCCGGTAGCGTCGTTGCAGCAGTTGCTTGATAAACACATCGAACAGCCGCTGGTGGGGCCGCCAGTGGTCAATGTGCTGGAGCTGAACATGGCCCTGGAAAAACTGTAGAAGATGATCGTTCCCACGCTCTGCGTGGGAATGCATCAATGGACGCTCCGCGTCCGCTTTGGTGGGACGCAGAGCGTCCCGGGCTGCATTCCCACGCAGAGCGTGGGAACGATCATCAGGAAGAGAGAGCATCAAGCATGAGCGACTCCGGCCGCGCCGACGCACTGTTAGCAGACCTGCCCCGCGACGGCCGTGGCCGCCTCAAGGTGTTCCTCGGCGCCGCTCCCGGTGTCGGTAAAACCTACGCCATGCTCCAGGCCGCCCACACGCAACTGCGCCAAGGCGTGAAAGTCCTCGCCGGGGTCGTCGAAACCCACGGCCGCGCTGAAACCGAAGCGCTGCTCGGCGGCTTGCCGCAGCAACCGCTGGTGCGCTCGGAATACCGTGGCGTGATGCTCGAAGAAATGGACCTCGACGGCATCCTCGCGGCCCGACCGAAGCTTGTACTTGTCGATGAACTGGCCCACAGCAACGCCCCCGGCAGTCGTCACGCCAAGCGCTGGCAAGACATTCAGGAACTGCTCGCCGCCGGCATCGATGTGTTCACCACGGTCAACGTCCAGCACCTCGAAAGTCTCAACGATCAGGTGCGTGGCATCACCGGTGTGCAAGTGCGCGAAACCCTGCCCGACTGGGTGTTGCAAGAAGCCTACGAACTGCTGCTGATCGACCTGCCGCCGCGCGAATTGCTCGAGCGTTTGCGTGAAGGCAAGGTCTACGTCCCGGAGCAGGCACGCGCGGCCATCGACGCGTTTTTTACCCAGACCAACCTCACGGCATTGCGCGAACTGGCGATGCAAACCGCCGCTGCGCAAGTCGATAACGATCTCGCTCAAGGCTATCGCCAGCTTGGTCAGGCAGCGCCGGCGGTGCGCGGTCGATTGTTGGTCGGCGTCGATGGCGATGCGCAGGCCGAACGTCTGGTGCGTCACGCCAGTCGCGTTGCCCAGCGTCGGCATCTGCCGTGGAGCCTGGTGCACGTCGACAACGGCAGCGTGCGCGACGAGCAATCACGCCTGCGCCTGCAAAGCGCGCAACAGTTGGCCGAACGCCTCGGCGGTGAAGTGGTGTTATTGCGCGCCGGTGAAGTGGCGAAAACCCTGATTCAGCACGCGACTGAACGCCGTGCGAGTCTGGTGCTGGTCGGCCAGTCGCGGCCAAGTTTGCGCCGTCGACTGTTCGGCGGTGGCTTGGCCGCGCGTCTGTTGCGTCAGGCCCATGGCCTGGAAATCAACGTCCTCGACAACGATCATGAACACCTGCAATCGCGTCCGCGAAACCCGCTGACACTGGTGTGGTTCGACTATGCGTTGGCGCTGGTCGCCACACTGCTGGCCAGTGCCTTGGCGTGGGCGGTGTCGAGTGTGTTGCCGCTGCCGAACATCTCGCTGGTGTTCCTCGCGGCGGTGTTGCTGGTGGCGGTGCGCAGCAGTCTGGGCCCGGCGCTGGCGTGTGCGGCGCTGTCGTTTCTGACGTACGATTTTCTGTTCATTCCGCCGAATTTTTCCTTCAGCATCCAGCGCGAAGAAGACGTGCTGACGCTGTTGTTTTTCCTCTTGATGGCGGCGCTCACCGGCAACCTCGCGGCGCGGCAGCGTCGGCAATTGCAGGCGTTGCGCGACACTCAGGAAGAAACCAGCGAGCTGCTCGATCTGTCGCGCAAACTTACCGCCGCGACCGATCGTCAAGCCGTGGTCAGTGCCGCCGCGCAGCACCTCAACGGCTGGAGCGATTTGCAACTGTGCCTGCTCAATCGTGACGGACAGGGCGGCTGGAAGGTTGAAACCGGCGGGCCGCTGCAGTTCACCGAGTCTGAGCGTGCCGCCGCTGACTGGGCCTGGCAACACGATCAACCGGCGGGTATGGGCACCGGCACGTTACCGTTCGGGCGTTGGTGGTGGTGGCCGCTTTCCGTCGAGGACGGGCCGCTGGCGCTGCTCGGTGTCTGCGCTAAAGAGGGCCAGACCTTGAGCGGCCAGCGTCGGCGTTTGCTGACTGCGCTCAGTCAGCCGCTGGCGCAGGCACTGGCCCGCGCGCAACTGGCGGATGATCTGGAGGCGGCGCGCCTGCATGGCGAAACCGAACAATTGCGCAGTGCGCTGCTGGCCTCGGTTTCGCATGATTTGCGCACGCCGTTGACGGCCATGCGCGGCAGTATCGACAGCCTGTTGGCGCTCGGCGAAGCCATCCCGCTGGAAGATCGCCGCGAGCTGCTTGAAGGCACTCGCGATGAAGCCGAACGCCTCGACCGCTATATCCAGAATCTGCTCGACATGACCCGCCTCGGCCACGGTGCTTTGAAGCTTGCGCGGGACTGGGTGTCGCCGGCCGACATTGTCGGCAGTTCGCTCAATCGCCTGCGCGCGGTGCTGGCGCCGTTGCAGGTCAGCACCGAGGTGCCGGCCGAGTTGCCGTTACTGTTTGTGCACGCGGCGCTGATCGAACAGGCGCTGGTCAATGTGATGGAAAACGCTGCACGTTTCTCGCCGCCTCACGGTCGTCTGGCGTTGCGCGCCGGGGCCGATGACAGCGAGATTTTCTTCTCGGTCAGCGACGAAGGGCCGGGCATTCCCGAAGACGAGCGGGCGAAGATTTTCGACATGTTCTACACCGCCGCGCGCGGTGATCGTGGCGGCCAGGGCACGGGCCTCGGCCTGGCGATCTGTCAGGGCATGGTCGGCGCGCATGGCGGGCGCATCACTGTCGCTGACGGCATCGAAGGACGCGGCACCTGCATCACCCTGCACTTGCCGCTGCAGGCGCAACCGGGGATGGACAATGAAGCCTGATGCCGACTGCGCTACTCTCTTGCCAATCTTTTGTATCGATGTGAATTCATGAGCCAGACCGCGACCATTCTGGTCATTGACGACGAACCGCAGATTCGTAAATTCCTGCGCATCAGCCTCGCCTCGCAAGGCTACAAAGTGCTGGAGGCCGGCACCGGTGCCGAGGGCCTGGCGCAGGCAGCGTTGAACAAACCCGACCTGCTGGTGCTCGACCTTGGCTTGCCGGACATGGACGGCCAGCAAGTGCTGCGCGAGTTTCGTGAATGGGCGACGGCGCCAGTACTGGTGTTGTCGGTGCGCGCCAGCGAAGGGCAGAAGGTCGAGGCACTGGATGGCGGCGCCAACGACTATGTGACCAAACCATTCGGCATCCAGGAGTTTCTCGCACGGGTCCGCGCGTTGTTGCGTCAGGCACCTGCTGGCGAGGCGCAACAGGCAGCGTTGAATTTCGGCCCGTTGACTGTGGACCTGGCCTATCGGCGGGTGTTGCTCGACGGCGTTGAAGTGGCGCTGACCCGCAAGGAATACGCGGTGCTGGCGCAACTGGCGCGGCATCCGGGACGGGTGATCACTCAGCAGCAATTGCTCAAGGATATCTGGGGGCCGACACACACCGAGGACAGCCATTACCTGCGGATTGTGGTGGGGCATTTGCGGCAGAAACTGGCGGATGATCCGACGCGGCCACGGTTTATCGTGACCGAGGCGGGAGTGGGGTATCGGTTGTTGGAGGTGTGAGTGAAGGTCGACGCCAAGGCGCCGCCGTCTGTCGGGACTGTCATTTCTGTCAGGTGCTGCGGCGAAGTGGCTACTGTTAGTTTTCAAGCTCAACTTAGCCCCGAAGTGTCTGGAGAGCCTGATGTCTACGCACAATGATGGATACCAGCGGATTGATGCCGATACCTACAACAACTGCGCCCGCGAGGCGCAAACCCATGGTGGGTTGCCCACCCTGAGCGCCGCGCGCGAACTGCAGAAGCAATTCGCAGGTCAATGGAATGTCACCAGCGGTTACATCTGGACGACTGAAAAAGCTTCAAGGGTGCCCGATGAATCGCCGGCGCTTGGCCACGAGTCGGGGACCAGCTACGTGGTTATCGACATGCAGAATGGTGTTGAGAAGAAGTTTGACGGCAATATGCGGGTTCAAAGCTACTACAAGTCCGGCAGCTAAGATTCAAGCATCAAAGCCCTGCACCAATCGCTGGCGCAGGGTTGCAGTATCAACCCTGCTCATTTTCATACCGATCCAGCGTATCGCTGGCAATCTCGCGCCCCAACGCGATCAACTCCGGCGCCTTGTAGAACTCGAAAAACCGGCATACCCGCTTCGGCACGTTGATCAGGATATCCGGCGGATAACCGGCGATCTTGTACTGCGCCAGCGATGTCTGCATGACCTCGAAACTCTGGTTGATCAGGTCCAGCAACGAGGCCGGTCCGACGTTATCGATAATGAAGGAGCCGGTGGCGGATTTCGGTGCGCCTTCACGCTCGGGCGCGGCGGCCGGTTGCTGGTTTTCCGGTTCGACACCCTCCAGCCACGGGTTGATATCCGCCGCCTCGGCGCGCAGCGCTTCCTGTTCGAGCTTCAGCAACTGCTCGGCCTGTGTACGGCGAAACGGCATCTTCGAACCGAGCGAACTGATCAGGCTGTCAAAGCGTGAACGGAACGCGGCGGGGCGCTGGATCACCGGCAGTTTGTAATGGCGCTGGTTGGTCGAGTTGAGGTTGACCGCGATGATCAGGTCACAGTGGCTGGACACCACCGGCACAATCGGCAGTGGGTTGAGAATGCCGCCATCGACCAGCATGCGGTTGCCTTGCATAACCGGGGTGAACAGGCTGGGGATTGCCGCCGAGGCGCGCATGGCCTGATGCAGACAACCTTCCTGAAACCAGATTTCCTGCTGATTGGTGAGGTCGGCGGCGACGGCAGTGTAGGGGATGCGCAGGTCTTCGATGTTGATCTCGCCGACGATCTTGCGGATCTGCCCGAAGACCTTTTCGCCACGAATGGCACCCAGGCGAAAGCTCACATCCACCAGGCGTAAGACGTCGAGGTAATCGAGGCTCTCGATCCAGTTTCGGTATTCGTCGAGCTTGCCGGCGGCATAGATCCCGCCGACCACTGCGCCCATCGAACAACCGGCAATGCAGGCGATGTCGTAACCGCGTTTTTCAATCTCTTCAATCACCCCGATATGGGCATAGCCCCGGGCACCACCGGAGCCCAGCACCAGTGCGACACGCTTTTTCATCCAGCTTCCTCCCGACAAGGTTCCACAATGCACCCATCGACGGGCAGGCTCAATCGCCGAGGTCGTTCAGTGCGCCAGTGACGTCGTTTTTTCGCAACGGCGTGACCCTTCAGCGCTATCCTTTCGCCAACGCAGTTTCACATGCGGGCAAGGCACTTTTTCCCGGCCTGACCGTCTTACCTGCACGACTGATGACCTAACGTTGAGGTGTAAGTGATGAAAGCCTGGATCTGTGTGCCGTTGATGGCTTTGGCATTGGCCGGTTGCGCCGGCAAGACCGCGTACCGCGACAGCTGCGGCAGCCAGCTCGACGCCGCCTGGCATGAACTGGACCTGGCCAAGGCTGAAGGCTTTGCCGGCACCGTCAGCTATTCCAAGGCGCTGTCGTTGTTGACGGCGGCCAAGACCCAGCAGCAATTCGAGGGTTTTGAAGGTTGCAGCAGTAAAGCCGAGAAGGCGCGCTTCTACATTCGCGAATCCCGCGCCGGACGCTAAGCTGCTGACCTGAGGCAAGGATGCTGCGCGGTCGAACCGCCAGACTCATCCCCCAGGGCATTTGAATCAGGAGCATGTGATGTCTGCGTTGGTTGACCGTTTGGTGGCTCATGTCCTGAGCCTGGAAGTGCGACTGCTGGCTTGTCAGGCGCGGTTGACGGCGCGCACTGATCCTGAGGCGCTGCACGATCTGCGCACCACGGTGCGGCGCCTGCGCAGTCTGTTGCGGCCATTGCGCGGTTTGCCGGGTGTCGAACAATTGGAGGACGCGGCGTCGGCGGTGGGTCAATTGACCACGCCGTGGCGCGATCGTGAAGTGCTGGCCGCGTACCTGCTCGAGCACGCTCAGCCCGAAGCCGCGCAACGGCGTATGGCGCAGATGGCCGAGGCCTATCCGGCGCTGGCGGCGAGTGCCGAGGTGGCGTCGCTGTTGATGATTCTCGACGCCTTTCCACGTTTTCTGCGCGCCTCGCAGCGCCAGGGTTTGCTCAAGGGCCTGGATAAACGCATCGAAAAACGCCTCGGCAAACAATGGAAAAAACTCGACGCGGCCTTGCACGATCCCGCCCACGACCGTCATCGCCTGCGCCTGTTGATCAAGCGCGTGCGCTACGGCATCGAAGCCTATCCAGAGCTTGATCGTCTGCCTGAGGCGGCGTTGCCACGCTTGAAGTCCGCGCAAGGTGCGTTGGGCGACTGGCACGACTGCTGGCAGTGGCTGGCGAAAGCCGAACACGAAGCAGATCTCGAGCCTTGCGTCGCGACATGGCAGGCAACCATGATCAAGGCCGAAATCAAAGCCGACCGCGTGCTCGAAAAACTCAGCGCAGCCTGCTTCAAATCCTGAGCAACCTCCTACAGGGAGGGTGTCTGATCTGTCAGCGCATTTGACCGGAATAGACGCTGCGGTGCTGTGCCGGGCTGGTTAAGATCCCTGCAGTCCTTTCTCGTTATCTGAGGTTGCCATGCGCTTTTGCGATCTGCTCGATGCCGTCCGCCGTGATCCGCACGTGACGATTCCCGCCGAATGGGCGCAAGGCCGTGCCAGTTTCGGTGGTCTTGTCGCCGCACTGCAATACGAAGCCATGCGCGCCAGAGTGCCGGCGGATCGTCCGGTGCGTTCGCTGGCGATCACTTTTGTCGGCCCGGTTGAGCCCGAAGTCCCGGTCAGTTTTGAAGTGGACGTGTTGCGCGAAGGCAAAGCGGTCAGCCAGGTGCTGGGCCGCGCCATGCAGAACGGCCAGGTGGTCACGCTGGTACAAGGCAGTTTTGGCGCCTCGCGGCCCTCGGAAGTGGCGATTGCCGCAGAGCCGGCCCCTGAGATGAAGCATTGGGACGACTGTCAGGAACTGCCCTATATCAAAGGCGTGCTGCCGGAATTCATGCGTCACCTGGGCATGCGCTGGACCATCGGCGGTCTGCCGTTTACCGGTAATCCGTCGCGGGAGATGGGCGGTTGGGTACGATTGCGTGGGGATGTGAAGGAAGAACCGGTCACCGAGTCGCACATTCTGGCGCTGGTGGACGCGTGGCCGCCGTCGTTGCTGCCGCACCTGAAGAAACCGGCCATGGGCAGCACGCTGACCTGGACCGTCGAATTCGTTCAGCCGTTACGTGAGTTGAACACGCTGGACTGGTGCAAGTACCGCGTTGAAACCGAGTACGCCGCTGACGGCTACGGACATGCCGCCGCGAAACTGTGGAGTGCACAAGGCGAGTTGATCGCCATGAGTCGCCAGACTGTCACGATCTTCGCCTGAATCAGTGTCGACGGTGACGTTCACGCCAGGCGCGCCACCAGCCGCCGCTGAGCAAGAACCGTGGAAAGGTCAGAAACTGTTCGACCAACAAGCGTGATACGGCATCTTTGCGATCACTGAACGGCTCGGAGGCTTGCGCCTCCAGACTGTGGCCGTGACGCTGCAGACCCAGCGCCGCAACGATACCGATCACGCCGATGGCGACACTGGCCAGGCTCAGGCTGAACACCCCTGACACGATCAGCAGAAACGCTACGATGAACAGCGGCACGGCAATCAGGTGCAAGACCAGATTGGTCGGATGCTGATGATTGCCCGGGTACGCGCGCCATTGCCACGCGGGAAGGTTGGGGTGACGTTTGCCCATGTTGACTACTCCTCGATCCTTGTTGAACACATGGCTGAAGAATAGGCCCGGGCAAGGAGGGCGGCGAATCAAGGTTGGCTATTGAAGCGATAGGCGTCATCGCAGGATTCGATGTCGTTTCAAATGCCGCCATCGCTGGCAAGCCAGCTCCCACAGTGATCTCCAGTGAACACCGGTTGTGTGAACACCCACGAAACCTGTGGGAGCGGGCTTGCCCGCGATGAGGCCGTCAGAGTTTCAGCTGCCCTATCGCCTTGCTCAACTCTGCCGCCAACGTCGCCAGTTCATTACTGGTGGTCGCCGAATCGACCGTCTGCTGCACCGTGTTCTCGGTCACATCACGAATACTCACCACCGCCCGATTCATTTCCTCGGCGACTTGACTCTGCTGCTCTGCTGCGACGGCAATCTGCGTGTTGCTTTCGCGCATCTGCGCCACTGCCCCGGTGATTTCCGCCAGTGCTGCGCCAGCCTCCTGCGCTTGCTGCACGCAGTCGTCGGCCTTGTACGAACTCTCCTGCATGAAGTCCACCGCATCACGCGTACCGGCCTGCAATGCCGACACCATCGTGGTGATTTCATCGGTCGAGGCCTGCACGCGTTTCGCCAGGTTGCGCACTTCATCGGCGACCACGGCAAAACCACGGCCCATTTCACCTGCACGGGCGGCTTCGATGGCGGCGTTGAGGGCCAGAAGGTTGGTCTGCTCGGCGATGCTGTGAATCACGCTGACCACGCCGTTGATCTTCTGACTGTCCTCGGCCAGGCGCTGGATCATTTCGGCGGTCTGCTGCACGCCGCTGGAGAGCCCGGCAATCGAATGCTGCACCCGCGCCACCACTTGCTGGCCGCTGCCGGCGAGGCCATCGGCGGTCTGCGACAAATCCCGAGTGGCGCCCGCGTGTTGGGCGATGTGGTAAACCGTGGCGGTCATTTCGTTGATTGCGGTGGCGGCCTGATCGGTTTCACTTTGCTGGCCGAGCATGCCGTGGCGCACCTCGTTCATGCTCGACGCCAGCCGCGCGGCGCCGACATCCAGCTGCCGCGCCGTGTTGGCGACGGTGCTGACCACGCGTTGATAACCGGCCTGCATCGCGTTGAACGCATTGGCCATCTGCCCGACCTCATCTTTGCCGACCAAGGGGACGCGGGCGGAGAGGTCGCCGCTCTTTTCAACGTGCAGCATCACGTCTTTCAAGGTGTTGAGCTGGCTGAGCAGAAAACGGATCAGCAACTGCGAAGCGCCGAGCATCGCCAGCATCAGAATGAACACCGCCACCGCGTAGTTGGCGAATCGCTCGCCGAAGACCTGCGTCAGGCTTGGGCCATAGGCGATCACCGCGACTTGCTGGCCGTCGGCGCGGCTGAACACTTCAGCGCCCATCAGCGGATTTTCGCCCAACACCGGCATCGGGTTGATGTCGTTCCAGCCATGGCCGTCGGTGATCTCCAGCAGCGGCTGATCGTTGAGGCGCGGCGCCTCTCCGCGCTTGAACGTCAGCACGTGATCGGCCTTGGGCAACGCTTGCCCGGCTGGCCAGGCCATGAGTATTTGCGCCTGGGCTTGGGCCGAGGCCTTGGAGGCGTGACTGCGCGCCTGTTGCTCAAGCTGCACGGCGTACAGCACCAACAACAGGGTGGTGACAAAGGCGACCGCGTTGACCGCCCAGAATTTGTATTTCAGCGAGATATTGCTAAGCCAGGCACCCATGGAGGTCTTCTCTGATAGCGGAAACAGCATTGGCAAGGTGCCAGCATTGTGCCGCTATCCAGATATGAAGACCTTGATGCACATCAAAAGACCCCATCCCGCCACTGTAGGAGTGAGCCCGCTCGCGATGGCGATGGATCAGTTACTGCGATGTTGAATGAGCTGCCGCCATCGCGAGCAGGCTCACTCCTACATTCAGTTTCTGGTGTGTCAGGGGAGTACGGGGAGGTTGTAAAACGCGCGGGCGCAAGCAGTGGTGTGCGCCGCCAGATCGGCTTCGGTTTCACCCCGATGCAAGGCCACCTCACGCAGCACTTCAGTCAAATACGCCGGCTCATTGCGACCGTTTTTCGGCTTCGGCCGCAGCGTACGCGGCAGCAAATACGGCGCATCGCTTTCCAGCATCAATCGTCCACGCTTGATCTCTTTGACCAGCGGGTGCAAATGCGTGCCTCGACGCTCATCGCAGATCCAGCCGGTGATGCCAATGTGCAGATCCAGATCGAGGTAGCTGAACAACGCCTTTTGCTCGCCGGTAAAGCAATGCACGACCGCGGCCGGCAATTGATCGCGGAAGTCTTTGAGTATCTCCAGCAGACGCTGGCTGGCGTCGCGCTCGTGCAGGAACACCGGCATTTGCAGTTCGACGGCCATGGCCAGGTGTTCTTCAAGAACCTTTTCCTGCTGCGCGCGCGGCGAGAAATCGCGGTTGAAATCCAGCCCGCATTCGCCCACCGCGATCACGTTGGCCTCCTTCAGCAAACTGCGCAGACGCCGGGCACTGTCCGCGTTCCAGTCACTTGCCGAATGCGGATGAATACCGGCGGTGGCGAACAGTCGCTGCGCAGAGTCGTCCAGCTGCTGACACAGCTCCAGCGCCTGTTCGCTGCCCTCGACGCTGGTGCCGGTCAACACCAGTTGGCAGACCCCGGCAGCATAGGCGCGATCAAGCACGGCCTGGTGTTTGTCGGCGAAACTTGGGTTGGTCAGGTTGACGCCGATATCGATGAGTTGCATGGTTGCTACCTCGGGCCGAAGGCCGGAAAGCATACCAGAGCTGTAGATCCATAAGAAAAGCCAAGAACTACAACGAGTTATAGCTGTCTTTTGATGCCGCGACGCAGCCCGGTTTGGCAAAGATGCCATCACTGTGCCAGTCTCTCGCACTTTGCCAGCGCTCAGGCGCTCTGTTTTCATCGGTGATTGACGCCGTTCAGCGGTGGGCTCACCCCGTATTCTTTCCGGAGAGTGGATGATTCGTCCCTCGGTTTTGTTGCTGTTGTGTGGATCGTTGCTGCTGCCGATGACGGCGGTTGCGCGCCTGCCCGGGCCGCTGCAGGCAGTACCGGCCACCAAGGTCCGTGATCTGTCGGAGATTCGCAGCAGCCGCGTCCTGCGCGTGCTGGTCAACCAGAGCCGCAACAGCTCCGGCGAAGTCCAGGGCCAGGCCATCGGTGTCGAATACCATCGCCTGCGCGCCTTCGAGCAATACCTCAATGGCCACGCCCGCGATGGCCAGGAAATCACCCTCAAGATCATTCCCAAAGCCAAGGACCAACTGCTCGGTGCGCTGCAACGCGGCGAGGGTGACCTGGTTGCGCCGGGCGAGTTGCTCGACCTGCAAGCGGGTTTCGCCGTGGCCAGCAGTGAGCCGATCGCCAGCAACGTGCCGTTGGTGCTGGTGGGCATCAAAGGCGAGCGCCGTTACACCAAGGTCGAACAATTGGCCGGCAAGACCCTTGCGTTGCCAACGGGCAGCGCGGCGGGGGAGGCGGTCAGTCAGATCAACCAGAAACTGGCGCTGCACAAGCTGGCGCCGATCAAGATCGAATGGGTCGACCCGACGCTGGCGGTCGAGGATGTGCTGGAGATGGTGCAGGGCGGTATTTTCCACCTGACCATCGTCGAGCAACCGATTGCCGAACGCTGGGGCAAGATCCTGCCGAAATTGCGCTTTGACCGACAAGTGATGATCAGCGAGCCGGGCGAGGAGTACTGGTTCGTGCGCCGCGATGCGTCGATGCTGCGGGCAAGCATCGACCGTTTCCTGACTGGCTACAAAAAGCCTTCCAACGAAGATGCGGCGTTTTTGCGCATCTATCGGCGTCTCTATCAAGTGCACTATCCCTTGGCCAAGGCTGACCGCCAGCGTCTGGAAAAACTGCGCCCGACCCTGCAAAAACACGCCGATGCACAGAACATGGACTGGCTCAACCTGGCGGCGCTGGCGTTCAAGGAGTCGGCTCTGCAACCCAACGCGCGCAGCGGCAGTGGCCCGACGGGGCTGATGCAGATCACCCCGTCTGCAGCGCAGCGGGTCGGCGTCAACAATATCCAGAATCTCGATGCGAATGTGCAGGCCGGGGCCAAATACCTGGCGATGATCCGGCGCAAGTTCTTCAACAGCCCCAAACTCAATGAACGCGAGCGTATGGCCTTCACACTGGCCGCGTACAACATCGGGCCGGAGCGGGTCCAGGGCATGCGCGCCGAAGCCCGCAGGCGTGGGCTGAACCCTAATCAATGGTTTTTCCAGGTCGAGCGCATCGCCATGGAGCAGGTGGGAATGGGCGCCGTCAGCTATGTTAATAGCGTGAACAAATACTATTTGGCGTTCGACCGGGAGCGAGAGTCGTTGGAGCCCCGGGGACAGAAAGTTGTCTCACGCAAATGATCAAATAAACTGATTGTTATGGCGGAATATTTGCGCTTTTAACATGAAAATAACTGATTAATATAGCGGCCAACCAACACACATCACTTCTCGCAAAACAAGGAATGCCCCATGAGCTCTCTGATCAACAAGGTTCTGTTCACCCGCGCCGGCTACGGTCTGACCATTCTGCGCATCGCCGTCGGCGTGATCTTCGCCGCCCACGGCTCGCAGAAACTCTTCGGCCTGTTCGGTGGTTATGGTCTGGCCGGTACCGCGCAGTACATGGACAGCATCGGTCTGCACCCGGGCTACGTCATGGCCACGCTGGCCGGCGGTACCGAGTTCTTTGCCGGTCTGGCGCTGATCATCGGCTTGCTGGTTCGTCCGGCGGCATTGGGTTTGACCTTTCTTTCGCTGGTGGCCATTTTCACCGTGCACATCGGTAACGGTCTGTTCATGGCCAACAACGGTTATGAATTTGCCCTGGCCCTGCTCGGCGGCAGCCTCGCGGTGTTGATCGAAGGCGCTGGCAAACTCTCGGTGGATCGCGCCATCGCTGGTTGATCCGCAGCTTCAGACAAAAAATGCCCGTATCGCGAGATACGGGCATTTTTGTTTTTCTGCTGTGTGATATTGCCGCCGTCAGATCAACCGCGGCGACGCAGGGCATCGATACGCGCTTCCAGCGGCGGGTGGCTCATGAACATGCGAGCGAAACCTTGCTTGATGCCACCGTTGATGCCGAACGCATTCAGGGTGTCGGGCATGTGCACCGGCAGACCCTGTTCAGCGCGCAGGCGTTGCAGTGCGCCGATCATTGCGCTGGTGCCGGCCAGGCGGGCACCGGCTTCGTCAGCGCGGAATTCGCGTTTGCGCGAGAACCACATGACGATCGCACTCGCCAGTATGCCCAGTACCAGTTCGGCGAAGATGGTCGCCACATAGTAGGCAATGCCCTGACCCTCTTCGTTCTTGAAGATCACCTTGTCGACAAAATTGCCGATGATTCGCGCGAAGAACATCACGAAGGTGTTCACCACACCCTGGATCAGCGCCAGGGTAACCATGTCACCGTTGGCGACGTGGCCGATTTCGTGGGCCAGCACGGCTTTCACTTCATCGGGCGAGAAACGCTCGAGCAGGCCCTGGCTGACCGCGACCAGCGCGTCGTTCTTGTTCCAGCCGGTCGCAAAGGCGTTGGCCTCGTAGGCCGGGAAAATACCCACTTCGGGCATCTTGATCCCGGCTTCGCGGGACAGTTGCTCAACGGTTTGCAACAGCCATTGCTCATGCCGGGTCCGTGGCTGGCTGATGATCTGAGTGCTGGTGCTCATCTTCGCCATCCACTTGGAGATGAACAGCGAGAACAACGAACCGGCGAAACCAAAGACCGCACAGAAAACCAGCAGCTGATTGAGATTGAGATCAATCCCGTTGGCCGCCATGAACCCGTTGAAGCCGAACAGGCTCAGGGTGATGCTGGCTATCAGCACGACCGCCAGGTTAGTGGCCAAAAACAGCAGGATGCGCATCATGGTTGTAGAAATCTCCTCAAGCTAAAGATGTAGCGTACTGCGGGGTATATAAGGTGCTGCACCGGGCTATTCAACTGAGTGACTATTTCAAACTGTGTCCTACAGCGGATTCTGCGCTGTGCGGTTCATTTCCCACAGCTGACACGGACAGGGACGACAGATAGCCGCGACCCGCCGCCATTACGTCAGACGTTTGTGGGCGGTATGAATCGCAAGTGTAGAAGGCGGGTGAGGGCGGGGGAGGTAGATGTGTTGCTGAATCAGACAGTGCGCAACGTTCGGGCCGTTGCGCACTGCTGGCCAATTACTGGCGGTACGACTTGAGGAAGTTCCCGATGCGGCCGATGGCCATTTCCAGGTCATCGACGCGCGGCAGGGTGACTACGCGAAAGTGATCCGGCCACGGCCAGTTGAACGCGGTGCCTTGCACCACCAGCAGCTTCTCGGAGAGCAGCAGGTCGAGGACGAATTTTTCGTCGTTGTGGATCGGGCAGACCTTCGGGTCGATCCGTGGGAACGCATACAGCGCGCCCATCGGCTTGACGCAGCTGACGCCTGGAATGTCGTTGAGCAATTCCCAGGTGCGGTTGCGCTGTTCCAGCAAGCGCCCCTGCGGCAGCACCAGGTCATTGATGCTCTGGTAGCCGCCGAGTGCGGTCTGGATCGCATGCTGGCTCGGCACGTTGGCACACAGGCGCATGTTGGCCAGCATGTCGATGCCTTCGATGTAGCTCTGGGCATTGTGTTTCGGCCCGGAGATGGCGATCCAGCCGGAGCGGAAACCCGCCACGCGGTAGGACTTCGACAGACCGTTGAAGGTCAGGCACAGCAGGTCCGGCGCCAGCGACGCGGTGCAGATGTGCACGGCATCGTCGTAGAGAATCTTGTCGTAGATTTCGTCCGAGAACACCACCAGGTTGTGCGCGCGGGCGATTTCCAGCATGCCCAGCAGCACTTCCTTCGAATACACCGCACCGGTCGGGTTGTTCGGGTTGATGATCACCATGGCTTTGGTGTTCGGAGTGATCTTGGCCTTGATGTCGGCCAGGTCCGGGAACCAGTCGGCGCCTTCGTCGCACAGGTAATGCACGGCGTTACCACCGGCCAGGCTTACCGCTGCGGTCCACAACGGATAATCCGGGGCTGGTACCAGCACTTCGTCGCCGTTGTTGAGCAGCGCCTGCAGCGACATCACGATCAGCTCGGACACGCCGTTGCCCAGGTAAATGTCTTCGATGCCGACGCCTTCGACATTTTTCTGCTGGTAGTACTGCATCACCGCCTTGCGCGCGCTGAACAGGCCTTTGGAGTCGCTGTAGCCTTGCGCGGTCGGCAGGTTGCGGATCACGTCCTGAAGAATTTCCTCCGGCGCCTCGAAACCAAACGGCGCCGGGTTGCCGATATTCAGCTTGAGGATGCGCTGGCCTTCCTCTTCCAGTCGTTTGGCGTGCTTGAGCACCGGGCCGCGAATGTCGTAGCAGACGTTGGCGAGCTTGTTCGATTTGCTGAACTGCATGGCGATGTGATCCCGAAAATGAACGATCCAGACGGCGGATGGACAACCGTACTGGGATTCCTGTGTCTTGCCACAGGCGGAGGTCTTGAGCCGCAGCGCCCAGAATCCGTTTGAATGCGCCCGGTCTGGCTGCCAGACTGGCACGTGACGAGGCGCAATCATACGTGCCGCCCGATCCGTGGAAAAGGTACAGATCGGGCTTTTTCAGCCGCTGAGGTGTGATGATGGAAAAGTTGGAAAAAACCCTGGAAGAATGGAAAGCCATGCTCGACCCGCAGCAATACGAGGTTTGCCGCCTCAGTGCGACCGAGCGACCGTTCTCCGGCAAATACAACGCCACCAAAACCGACGGTGTCTATCACTGTATCTGCTGCAAAGAACCGTTGTTCGATTCCACGACCAAGTTCGACTCCGGTTGTGGCTGGCCGAGCTTCTACGCGCCGATCGGCGAGAGCGCCATGACCGAAATCCGTGACACCACCCACGGCATGATCCGCACGGAAGTGAAGTGCGCCCGCTGCGATGCGCACCTGGGCCACGTCTTCCCGGACGGCCCACCGCCGACTGGCCTGCGTTATTGCATCAATTCGGTGTGCCTGAACCTCGAACCACGCGAATAACCGGTATCCCCTGTAGGAGCTGCCGAAGGCTGCGATCTGTTGATGTTGTTTTTAAAGACAAG
>NZ_RWIL01000165.1:0-4300 GCF_009764635.1 Pseudomonas sp. PB103
GATCTTTTGATCTTGCTTCTTAAAATAAAGATCAAAAGATCGCAGCCTGCGGCAGCTCCTGCATGGGTTACGTTGTGCGAGTTCAGTAGAGGCCTGGGATGAGGCGCCAGCTGCGTGCGCAGTACGCGTCATATTCAGCGCCGAACTGCGCGCGCAGCAGGGCTTCTTCGGAATGAATGCGGGCGATCAACGGAATCAAGGTCAGCGCCGCCAACAACAGCCCGACGCTGGAACGAAACGCCAGCGCCCAGCCCACGGCATTCACCACCAGGCCCAGATAACTTGGATTGCGCAGGTGCTGGTAGATCCCGTCGGTCACCAGGCGATGCCCCGGCTGGATCGCGACCAGACCACTGAACCGTCGCCCCAGTACAAACACCGGCCACAGCCGCAACGCGCCGCCGACGATAAACAGCAGCGCCCCCAGCCAACGCACGCCTTCGCCGCCAAACGTCCAAAAATTGATGCGGTCGCAATAGGCCGGCAGAAAACCACTGATCAAACCGATGACCCCGAACGCCGGAAGCACCCAGCGATTGGCCCGGTCCTCGCGTTCGCCGGAACTGAGGTTGACCTCGGTAAACAATGAAGCCACCACCATGGCCACGGTCGCCAGCACCACCAGCACCAGCGAGCCGTGGGAGAAAAACATCGCCACGCCACCGATCCCCCACACCGCCAGGCCCAGATAGGCGAGGGTGGCGAGCACCGCGACCACGGTCATTTGCGCTGACATTCTCATGGCGATCTCACGACAGGCTGCTGATCCATTCAGTGTAGGAGCTGCCGCAGGCTGCGATCTTTTGATGGCGTTTTTTAAAGCAGGATCAAAAGATCGCAGCCTTCGGCAGCTCCTACAGGGATTGGCGGCGTACGCTTACCGATGAACCTTTGGGACGGGCTTGCCCGCGATGAGGGCCGTTCAGTCAGGGGAAATCTCACTACCGGTCAAAACCGTGCGAAAGGTTTCTACCAAGGGCCGCAAATTGATCCGGTGCCACGCTGCCCATAGCGGTGTGGTAAACGCCAGCCACGGCACTTCGCGCAGCACCACGCCCGGTGGCGCGTTATGGCTCAAGCCTTTCTGAATCATCGCAATCCCCAGCCCCGATGCCACCAGTCCCAGCGCCGTGAACGGCTCGGTCGCCTGCATGCGCACATCCGGCGTGAAGCCTGCGCGGATGCACGCGCTGACAAACTCATCACTGGCATCCTGACGCGGCTGCACGCCGATCCATTCCTGCCCGGCCAGGTCCTGCGGGCTCAACACGGCTTGCTGCGCCAGCGGATGCTGTTCCGGCAATGCCAGCAGCATCGGATCATCCAGCACCTGAAAACCCAGCAGATCCGGGTCGTCATCGGTCGGCGGCTCACTCACCAACGCAATATCGAGACTACGCTGTCGCAGGCCTTCAAGTTGTTCGGCCGAACTGAGGTTGTACAAGGCGACATGCACATTGGGCCGATCAACGCGCAACACGCGCAGGGCATTGGGCAAAACCCCGGCGTGCATGGCGTTCTCGATGTAGCCGATGCACAGGCCGCCTTCTTCACCACGGCCCAGGCGCTTGCCGAGGGATTCGAGGCGATTGGCGTGGGTCAGCAGGGCGCGGGTTTCGGCGAGGAAGGTCTGGCCGTCGCGGGTCAGGCGAATGCGCTGTTGGCTGCGCTCGAACAGGGTCAGGCCCAGGCGTTCTTCGAGCTGTGCGATCTGCCGGCTCAGGGGCGACTGGGAAATGTGCAGCCGTTCGGCGGCGCGGCCGACGTGTTCTTCCTCGGCGACGGCGACGAAGTAGCGCAATTGGCGGATGTCGATCATGTAAGACCTATAGGGACTCAAGTGCTGCGCATTATGTCTTGGACGGTCTCGGTGTCGCAATCTAGGATCTGCTCAACGGTCACGCAGACCCAGAACCTGTGAGGAACATCCAATGAGCTTGAAAGACAAACTGCCCGGCCAACTGGGCTTTGGCACCGCCCCACTGGGCAACATGTTCCGGGCAATTCCCGAGGAAGAAGCGCAAGCCACTGTGCATGCCGCGTGGGATGCCGGCGTGCGCTACTTCGACACCGCGCCGTTCTACGGCTCGGGCCTGTCGGAAATTCGCCTTGGCGAAGCCTTGAAGCAGTACAACCGCGACGACTACGTGCTCAGCAGCAAGGTCGGCCGGGTAATTCTCGACGAAGTCGAAGACGCCGCTGCCCGTGATCTCGGCGAAAAAAGTGGTGTGTTCGAACACGGTCGCCCGAACAAGATCGTCAACGACTACAGCGCTGACGCGACGATGCGTTCGATCGAAGACAGTCTCAAGCGCTTGCAAACTGATCGCCTCGACATCGTCTGGGTGCACGACATCGCCCAGGACTTCTACGGTGATCAATGGCTGGAATACTTCAATCAGGCCCGCACCGGCGCGTTCAAAGTGCTGACCCGTTTGCGCGAAGAAGGTGTGATCAAGGGCTGGGGTTTGGGCGTGAACAAAGTCGAGCCGTGTGAACTGACCCTCGACCTGACGGAAGCGCAGCCTGACGGGTTCCTGCTGGCCGGTCGCTACACCTTGCTGGATCACGAACGTCCCCTGCAACGGCTGATGGATTCGGCGCTGGCACAGAACGTTGAAATCGTCGTCGGCGGACCGTACAGCTCGGGGATTCTGGCCGGTGGTTCGCACTTCGAATACCAGAAGGCCAGCCCTGAGATCATCGCCAGGGTGGAACAGATCAAGCGCATCGCCGCGGCCTACAACGTCGATGTAAAAGCTGCCGCACTGCAATTTTCACTGGCCAACCCAGCGGTCGCGGCGGTGATTCCCGGTGCAAGCAAGCCGGGGCGGATTGCTGAAGATGTGACGGCGTTGTCGGCGGTCATTCCTGCCGGGTTCTGGCAGGCCTTGCGTGACGAGAAACTGGTTTCTGAACGGGCGCCGTTGCCGGATCAAAAGATCGCAGCCTTCGGCAGCTCCTACATGGGAGGTGTGTAATGAAGATCGATTTGGGTGGCAAACTGGCGATTGTCAGCGGCAGTACGGCGGGCATTGGCCTGGGCATCAGCCAGTCATTGGCTGAGGCGGGGGCCACGGTGGTCGTCATTGGCCGTGACGCCGGCAAGGTCGAACAGGCGCTGGCGAGCATTCGCGAGAAAGTCCCGGCTGCACAATTGCGCGGTTTGACGGCGGATTTGGGCACCGCCGAAGGTGCGCAAAAACTCTTTGCCGCTGAACCGCGTGCCGACATTCTGGTGAACAACCTCGGCATCTTCGACGCCGTCGATTTCTTCGAAGCGCCGGACAGCGAGTGGACACGCTTCTACGAGGTCAACGTGATTTCCGGCGTGCGCCTGGCGCGGCATTATGTGCCGGCGATGGTCGAGCAGGGCTGGGGCCGGGTGATCTTCCTGTCCTCGGAATCCGGCGTTGCCACACCGGCCGACATGATCAACTACGGCGTGACCAAAAGCGCCAATCTGGCGGTGTCCCACGGCTTGGCCAAACGTCTGGCTGGCACCGGGGTGACGGTCAATGCGATCCTGCCGGGACCGACCTTCACCGATGGCCTGCAAGACATGCTCAAGGATGCCGCCGCCGAATCCGGGCGCAGCCTGCGTGATGAAGCCGACGCCTTTGTGCTCAAGGCCCGCCCGACCTCGATCATCCAGCGCGTGGCGGATGTAGAAGAGGTCGCGCATCTGGTGACCTACATCGCTTCGCCCCTGTCTTCGGCCACCACTGGCGCAGCCTTGCGCGTCGACGGCGGCGTGGTCGATAGCCTGACTATCTGAATTGTTCAAGAGAGACGTTTATTTATGCCTATAGCATCTGCAACCATCGACATCCCGGCTTCGGCCGATCAGGTCTGGCAATTGATCGGCGGCTTCAACACGCTGCCGGACTGGCTGCCGTTCATTCCCAACAGCGAACTGAGCGACGGCGGGCGTGTGCGCACCCTGCAAACCGCTGACGGCGCCGTGGTGGTCGAGCGCCTGCAAGCGTTCGACAATGCCGCGAAGACTTACAGCTATTCGATCGAACAGGCGCCGTTCCCGGCCACTGATTATCTGGCAACGATCAAGGTCGAAGCCCAGGGGCAGGGCGCCCGGGTCACATGGTCGGGCCGCTTCAACGCCAAAGGCGTGAGTGACGAAGAAGTGGTGGCGCTGTTCAACGGCATCTACCAGGGCGGCCTTGAAGCGCTGCGCGCCAACTACCCCGCTTAATCATCCAACACAAAAACCTGTGGGAGCTGGCTTGCCAGCGATGGCGGTGGGTCAGTCGCCAATGGAGGTGACTGAACCACCGCTATC